>JALRKV010000042.1 GCA_023254735.1 Pseudomonadales bacterium
CGAGCCCTCGATTGCAGATAGCGTCATAAAAGTACTTGAACATAACGGCGTGGGTGTTGATCTTGCGGCTCGCGAGCATTGCTGCGGCATGCCGAAACTTGAGCTTGGCGACCTGAAGACAGTCGAAAAACTGATGTCGCAAAATATTCCGGCGCTCTACGAAACCGTTAAAGCAGGTAACGTTATCGTGGCAGCTGTGCCCTCCTGCGTGCTGATGTTTAAACAAGAGCTGCCTTTAATGTTCCCAGAGAACGAGCAGGTTCAGGCTGTCGCCAAAGCCTTCTTCGATCCCTTCGAATATTTGCATAAGCTGCATAAAGAGGGCCGATTGAATCTCGACTTTAAACACTCCCTCGGTAATGTCAGCTATCACGTTGCCTGCCATCAGCGCGTGCAGAACATAGGCCCAAAAACCAAGCTCGTGCTCGAACTGATTCAAGACACGATGGTTAAGAACATAGAGCGCTGTTCAGGCCACGACGGCACCTACGGCGTTAAGTCAGAAACACTTGAGTTCGCCAATAAAATCGCTCGGCCTATCGTCAAACAAATAGAGCAGCAGGCACCCGATCACTACGGTAGTGACTGCCCAGTTGCCGGCCGTCATATCGAGAACAACTTAAAAAATAAGGCCAAGGACAGCCAAGACGCCATTCATCCACTTGACCTGCTGTGTCTCGCTTACGGCATTTAATCGCTAGTCGAGCACACAGCAAAAACCGCATTAGATAGGATAAACATGAAAAAAATTGCTCTTTCAGATCTGCTCTCAATCGAAGAATACAACGCACAGCGTCCCGCGATTCGCCAATCGATGATGGATCATAAAAAGACACGTCGCCTGCCCTTAGGAGACAATGCGTCGATTCATTTTGAAGACTATATGGTGATGCGCTATCAGGTGCTTGAACTGATTCGCGCCGAGAAAATCCGCAATAAAGAGGACCTTGAAGGCGAGCTAGAGGCCTACAATCCTCTCATTCCAGACGGCAAAAATCTCAAAGCGACTTTTATGCTCGAGTTCCCAGTAGAGGCAGAACGCCGTGAGCGCCTCGGGCAGCTAATAGGAATCGAAGAGCAGCTGTCGATTCAGATCGAAGGGTTTGAACCGGTATACCCAATCGCAAACGAGGACCTCGAGCGCTCGACTGATGAGAAAACCTCCTCCGTACATTTCCTGCGCTTCGAATTCAGTGATGAGATGATCGCCGCTGCGAAAGCTGGCGCAAAATGGGCTGTTCGCAGCGAACACGTTAACTACCAAGTCGTAGTTGATCCGGTTCCTGAATTAATTCGAGAATCGCTGCTACGCGACTTCGACTAGGAGGCCTCCGACAACTGCACGGCGCAGTTGAAGACCGCTAATTGTCCCTAAAAGGCCTATCGGGTAGACTCAGACGCTACCCGATCAGCCGATCTCTAAGGACAATACCCATGAAATTAGTTAATCCCCTAGCTGGCGCTCTCGCGGCGACAGCGCTTCTCACCTCCTCTCTCGTATTCGCCGATCACCATGGCGGCGACCATGGAAACTCGATCACGAAAATCGACTCAGCCGAATTTGGTATCGATGCAAACGAGATCGCCGCTATCAAAGCGCAGATGCAAGCGGCCGTAGACGGTGGCTTTGTTGCCGGCAATATTTTGCTCGTTGGTAATAGCAAGGGCGTCGGAGTTCTTGAGACCACCGGCACACAGGGCCCGGAACAATCCACTCCGATGGATGAGCAAACAATTTTCCGCATTTACTCAATGACCAAGCCGATCGTCAGCGTCGCAACGATGACCCTTGTCGAAGATGGTCTGCTCGCGATTTCGGATCCAGTGTCAAAGTACATTCCGGAATTCGCCAACATGACTGTTATCGATGAGACAACCGGCGCAATCACGCCCGCCGCGAACACAATGACAGTGCAGGATCTCCTTACACACGAATCGGGCCTGATTTACGGCATCTTTGATCCTCAGAGCGAGCTTGGCAAAATGTATTTCCAGGCGGGATCACTGCGTTCCGACATTACCGCACTAACACTTGCAAAAAATTTGGCGGCGCTTCCCCTTCGTTTCGAACCCGGCACTAAATGGAACTACTCACGCTCAACAGACGTGCTTGGCGCGGTGATCGAAGTTGCCGCGGGCAAGCCCCTCGACGCGCTTCTCAATGAGCGCATTTTTGAGCCGCTTGGGATGGACGAAACGACTTTCTTTGTCGATTCAAGCAAGGCAGCTCGACTCGCGCAACCCATTCACGGCGATATGGCTGACCCAACGGTCGTGACGCCTATGCTCAGCGGAGGTGGCGGATTACATTCGACCACCGAAGACTATGTTCGGTTCGCAAGCATGCTGTTAGCGGGTGGCGAATATAACGGTACTCGCATCCTCGAGGCTGACACGCTCTTGGCGATGCAGCAAAAATTCATCGGCGAGGATGTCGACCGCAGTGCGTTCTTTTTCGGACCGCGCGGCGACTGGGGATTAGGCTTCCATCTCCAACCGATTCCCGGCGCTGATAATGAAGGCCCCTTCAATTTCGGCTGGCAGGGCGTGGGTGGCACAGTCTTTATCGTAGACCCGACCAATGACTTTTTTATGCTTTACATGGCACAGGTTCGCGGCGGCCCAGCTGGCGCGCCAATGGACCTCACCAAAGCACAGGCTGCCGTGTACAAAGCGATGCTCAACTAGCTCGTCTAGCCCACTCGAAAACCCAATCGAGATACCGCCTTGGATCGATAAAATCGATTGAAGGCGGTAATATTATTCATTTTATTGATTTTTATTAAAGGTCTATGGTGTCTGCAAGTGAGACGATACTGCCTCACACAATTCCCTCAAGGAGAACATCATGGGACTTCGCATTAATGACACGATTCCAAACCTTCATGTCGAAACAGACCAAGGCTCGTTCGACTTACACGATTGGATTGGCGACAGCTGGGCAATTTTGTTCAGCCACCCTAAAGACTTCACTCCCGTTTGCACAACCGAATTCGGCGCAGTAGCCCAGCTGGCAGATGAGTGGGAAAAGCGCGGCACAAAGGTGATCGGGCTTTCTGTTGACGATGTCGAGGAACACGTCGTGTGGAAGCACGACATCGAAAAGTTCGCAAACGCTAAGGCAGGATTTCCGATCATCGCCGATAAATCGCTCGCAGTCGCTAAGGCGCTAGATATGCTACCCGCGGATGCGTATCTTCCCGACGGACGCACAGCGGCAGACTCAGCAAGCGTGCGCGTGGTATTTATCATCAGCCCCGACAAGAAGCTGCAGCTATCGATGACCTATCCCATGTCGGTCGGGCGTAATTTCGCGGAAGTGTTGCGTGCACTGGATGCGCTGCAAACCACCTACAAGACACCGATAGCGACACCGGCGAACTGGGTTCAGGGGCAAGACGTTATCGTGGCCTTGTCGCTTGATGATGCAGCAGCGAGAGAGAAATTTGGCGAAATAGATGTCGTATTGCCTTATCTGCGAACGACTAAATCACCCAAATAACGATGAGGCGAAGGTCATTCTTCGCCTCTAGCCCAGCAAATCATATTTGCGAAGATAGCCGCGCAGCTGATGGTAACTAACCGACAGAAGCTCCGCGGCTTTCTTTTGATTAAACTGCGCTCGCTCGAGCGCCTGTTTAAGCAGCGCTATTTCGAAATCCTGAACCTCTTGCCGAAAGTCGACTGCCTTGCCCCCTGCTCGCTGCCCTGCGCTCGATGCAGACGGGGCTTCGATAGTTTCACCAGACTCGCCCACTTCATTGACACCGCCAAGCCGGAAGGGAGACTCGAACGGATCGAAGGTGAGCGCGGTAATCACTCCCCCTTCGTTTTGATAGACCGCGCGTTCGACAACATTCTTAAGCTCACGAATATTCCCAGGCCATGAATGACGCACGAGGGCTTTTTGTATGCGATCACTAAACCCCATAAAAGCCTCGCCGCCGAGCTCCTTTACCATGCCTACCGCGAAATGTTCAGCAAGGATAAGTATGTCTTCTCCGCGCGCACGCAGCGGTGGCAGCGTGACGACGTCGAATGCAAGCCGATCTAGCAGGTCCTCTCGAAATCGGCGTTGGCGCGCGAGCGCGGGAAGGTCTTCGTTGGTCGCTGCAACAAGGCGGACATCGACCGTAAGCGTTTCGTTGCCGCCTAAACGCTCGAACTCACCGTATTCGATAACACGCAGAATTTTCTCTTGAACCGACATTGCCGTCGTTGCAAGCTCGTCGAGAAACAGAGTCCCACCATCGGCTCGCTCAAAATAGCCCTTACGCAGTTTGGTCGCACCGGTAAACGCCCCCGCCTCGTGGCCGAATAGCTGCGCCTCGAGCAGTGACTCACTCATTGCGGCGCAGTTGACCTTGAGAAAAGGCGCCTCCCAACGCGGAGAGAGATAGTGCAGCCGAGCGGCGATCAACTCCTTGCCCGTACCGCGCTCGCCGGCGATAAGCACCGATTTATTGAGCGGTGCCACGCGCGAGATATGCTCTTGCATCTCGAGGAAGCAGGCCGACTCACCTATCATGCGAGGCGCCTGAGCAGGTGAAACGAGCTGCTTTAGTCCCCCGTCCATTGCGTCTTGATCCATGCGATTACTTATCCTTTTTTAGTTGCCTTGCAGTCCCTGCGAAGAGGAATAGGCGGTTAGCTCTTGCCTCGTCTACAGACGTCTTCATCACGGCGCGTGGTCAAAATTACTACTCGATGGTCTATTTAACCACCTTGGGATAAACAAACTTTTATCCGAGAATTTTATTCAATTAAAATCAATAAGTTAATAAGAATAAATAAGTTGGCACAGTCTATGCAATTCCTATACCAGACAGCAATAAAGGGCGCCTCGGCCCGACTCAGCACATGCGAAGGCTGGATCAAATACCGAAAGGACGCTCGCCCAGAACGCTAATCAGGGGCCTCGCTGGCGAGGCGCATGACAGACTAAGGAAACAGTTATGAGCATATTTACTCGACTTTCGGACATCGTAAACTCCAATATCAGCGCCTTGCTCGATAAGGCAGAAAACCCCGAAAAAATGATTCGCATGGTGATCCAAGAAATGGAGGAGACCCTGGTCGAAGTTCGGAGCAGCACGGCAAAAGTGATCGCCGACAAGAAAACCCTTAAGCGCCGCGTTGACACACTAAACAAGCAAGCCCACGAATGGGGACAGAAAGCCGAACTCGCCCTCTCTAAGGGACGCGAAGATCTCGCCAAAGCCGCGCTTGTCGAACGCTCAGCGATAAACGCGAGCATCGCGATCACTCAAACCGATCTTGCGAAGCTGGATGAGACGTTGGACAAACTTAGCAGCGAGATTGAGCTCCTTCAGGCGAAGCTAAACGATGCGCGGGCACGCCAGAAAACCATCTTGCTAAGAACGAAAGCAACAGAAAGCCGCCTGAACGTTCACGATAAACTGAGGAGCCACACGATAGACAGCGCTCTCGACAAATTTGAACACTTCGAGCGCAAAATCGATCAGATGGAAGGACAGCTAGAGACCGGCCATATAGAGCAGCGCGGTCTGCAGAGCGAGTTTGAGGAGTTAGAGCGCCAGGAGCAAATTGAGGCCGAGCTCGCTGCATTGAAAGCTAAAATGGCAAAATCGACTGCAAGCACGGGTGAGTAGGAAGTAGTCGAAGGCGCTGCGAAACGCTAGACTAAAAATCTAGCGTTAGCCGCCAATCGCTTAGCGGCCACACTAAACATCAACTCTGGCGGCGACGCGACCATTCATCTACCGCATTAGCCTCCGCTTCGCGCGGGGCAATGCAAAAAAACAGGCAACCACTATGAATGCTTTTGTTTTCATCATCTCAATCGTCGGCATGGTCCTTTCGTTCGTCACTTTCTGGATCCTGCTCGCTCGTAATGACAGAAACAAAATTTCCGTGCAGGCAGGGAGTCAGTACGACCTGCAGGAACTCTCGACTATGGCGCAGTCATTAACCGAGCGCATAGACATCCTCGAATCAATCCTCGATGCCGAGGTACCGGACTGGAGGGCGAATAATGAGCAACACTAGCATGCGTGCGGCACTGACACTCGACTCGGAAAACGCTCGCTGGCTGGGGGTCTGCGCCGGGATCGCCCGCTGGCTCGATCTGCCCATTGCGCTGGTTCGCGTCATCTTCGTTATCTGCGTGATAAGCTGGCCTACTCTCCTCTTGGCCTATCTAATTACCTATTTCGTTCTCGACAGAGGTATCACGCCTGACTCTGTGCAGGACTACTTCCGCGGCGCCGAGACCGCAGAGCATTTTCGCAAGCTAAACTATCGAAAGCCGCTCTACCGCTATCCCCGGCAAGGGCGAATTGCGGGCGTTTGTGCGGGCATCGCCAACTACCTTGAGATAAAAACATTTTGGGTAAGGCTTGCGACACTCGGGTCACTCTTTCTGTTTGGTCCGTTTACGCTACTTGGGTACGTGATCTGCTGGATAGCTTTTGATATCGATCCAAACGAACCTGCCTGTTCGGGCCGTCGCGCTGAGCGCCGCCGTCGACGCGCAGAGAAAAGAGCAGCGAAAATAGCGGCGAGAGAAGCGGAGAGAAAATCCCGTGCGCACACTAACTTCCAGCGGGAGAACTCTGCTGACCCGAGCCCGCACCCGGAGACTCGAGAAACTCCCTCTGCGGCGCATGAGGGCATGAGGCAGCGCTACGACGAAGCCCAGTGCACCGAAGTCTTTAGGCTTCTCGAGCTCAGACTGCGTGAGATCGAGGCCTACATGACCTCGAAGCGCTTCCGACTGCACTGCGAGATCAATCGCATCTAACAAGCATACACATTCTTTGCTCCAATCGGACAAGAGAGTAAACTGCTGGCGAACTAGAATGATGGCGCTATCGTACAATCAGATAGCGTTAATCGATTCGAAAAGCTTGAACAGGATTCCCCTGCCGATTGAGACCTTATGAAATACTGTCACCACTGCGCCTCTGAACTAGTCCATAAAATCCCCGCGGGAGACGACAAGCTTCGCCATTGCTGCGATGCGTGCGACAGCATTTTTTATCAAAACCCAAATAATGTCGTCGGAACACTCCCTTACTATGGCGACAAAGTATTGTTGTGCAAGCGCGCGATCGAACCTAGGCTGGGAAAATGGACATTGCCGGCAGGTTTTATGGAAAATGGTGAGTCGAGTCTGGAGGGTGCTATTCGAGAGACTCGTGAGGAGGCTGGCGCAACGATCAACGTACGCGAAGACAGTCTTTACACGCTGTTTAATCTACCTAAGATCAATCAGGTTTATCTGTTCTTTCGAGCGGAGCTTGCCGATCTGAATTTCCAAGCCGGTGTCGAGTCTCTAGAGGTCGCTTTATTTGCCGAGGAGGAAATACCCTGGGACGAGCTCGCCTTCCCCGTCGTACACAGCACGCTTAAACACTATTTCGCCGATCGGCAGACACAGCGTTTTCCGGTGCGTATGTTCGACGTTCACTACAGCGCCGAGCGCAAAATCACCACGACGCTCATCAGCAATAGCGCCTAACAGTCAGCTTGGGTTATAGATGGCCGCGAGCGTCTCATCTAGCTGCGACTTGAGTGAATCCGCGTCGTTATGCCGAATATTAATGTGTCCGACTTTCCGGTTAGGTCGGACAGATTTGTTGTAGGTATGGAAAAACGCATTCGATTTCAACGCGGTTTGCGCATTAACTTCAACGCCTAAAAGATTAACCATTCCGGCGAAACCGTGTACCTCAGTACTGCCTAGCGGCAGACCGGCAATCGCACGCAGGTGATTCTCGAATTGACTCGTCGCTGCACCCTGCTGAGTCCAATGACCGCTGTTATGAACACGCGGAGCGAGTTCGTTGACCAAGAGCTTACCGTCGACGACGAAACATTCGATAGCAAGCACCCCGACGTAGTCGATATTGCCAAGCACTCTTTCTGTCAGGTCTTCGATTTGTTTGGCTAGGTCATCGTCGATATTCTGAGCGGGAGCAAGTGAAGCGCGAAGAATACCTCCCTCGTGCCAGTTCTGTGTGGCAGGGTAAGACGCGGTTCTACCGTCCGCTGCTCGCACCAGAATCAGTGAAATTTCGCGGCTAAAGTTCACCCGTTTCTCAACTACTGATTCCACAATTGAATCGCGCGATGAAAGAAACGCTGCTAAGTCGCCGGCTGAATCCATCTTCCATTGATTGAGGCCGTCGTAGCCGTCCTCGCAGGTTTTAACGATAACGGGAAAGCCGAGTTGTTCGATCGCCACCTCGAGCTCTTTCGTTGTGTTAACGACAATCTTCGGTGCCATCGCGGCGCCGACCCCTTCGATGAATTCTTTTTCGCAACCGCGGTTTTGACAGATACGCACCGCCTTGGGATCTGGATAGACCGCACAGTGTGCCTTAAGAGCTTCGAGTAGATCGACTGGTACGCTCTCTTTTTCGACAGTGATTACGTCGGGCTTATCGAGCCCCATATACACTTTTTCGGCAAGCGCGGCTGCGGGCATTGTCTCGAAATCATCGGGCATAGAAACCAAGTCGCCGAGTCCGAGCACGCAGTCGCCGGTATCACCGGGCTCTGCTAGAAAAGAAAATTTTAATCCTAAAGGCCATCCAGCGAGGGCTAGCATTCGAGCCAGTTGGCCGCAGCCGATAATTCCTATCTGCATGTCTAAACGTCCACCGGTATGCTGTCGGTTTGTGCTTGGCGCCATGCGATTAATCGCTGGCATAGGTCTGCATCTTTTAGCGCCAAAATTTGCGCGGCCATGAGCCCTGCATTGTAAGCCCCCGCCTCGCCAATCGCCTGACAGGCAACGGCGACACCTTTGGGCATTTGCACCATCGAGAGAAGGCTGTCCATGCCCTTAAGCTGTTTACTCGATACCGGCACCGCAATAACCGGCAGATGCGTCATTGCTGCAGCCATACCGGCAAGGTGAGCTGCGCCGCCAGCGCCCGCTATGATGACATCGATGCCCCGCGTGTGTGCATTGCTCGCGAACTCGAAAAGCCGCGAAGGCGTCCGATGGGCTGAGACAATCTTAAGCTCAAATTCGACTCCCAGTTCGGACAAAGGGGTAGTCGCCGCGCGCATAGTCTCGAGGTCTGACTTAGATCCCATGATTATCGACACTCGAACGCCTCTGCTTTCGATTTGGTCTGCGACATCTATATCTGGCATTGGCTTCTCCCGCCTTTGCTATGCGGGTCTCCCCGCGAAAAACGATGCATTATAGAGACTTTTGCTTATCGCAGAAGCCCTAATTTTGGGTAAGTATCTGATAAATCGACCTATCGCTTAGTCGGTGCCAGCCATCTGAGCAACTTAGCTGATACCAGCGATGTCGCATTGGAGCCGCAGCTTCAAGCCGTTATTTGCTGCGATTCACCCCTCAACCATGCCAGCGGCGCGCATTGCGAAACAGACGCATACTTGGTGCGTCTTCTTTCCACTCCTCTGGATGCCACGAATTCTGGCTCGCTCGGAATACTCGCTCTGGATGAGGCATCATTAAGGTGACACGGCCGTCTTCGCTGCTTACGCCGGCAATCGCATCGCTCGCCCCATTCGGGTTCGAGGGATAGAGCATAGTCTTCTCACCGCGCGAATCGACATAACGCATCGCTGCCATATTGGACATCGCGAAGGCCTCGGCATCGACAGTAGAGGCAAAACTTGCCCTCCCCTCGCCGTGAGCGACCGCAATCGCGAATCGCGAACCTTGCATATCGTGCATAAAGGCAGAGTTGGAATTTTCGATTCGCACAAGCGAAAGTCGCCCTTCAAACTGCTCTGAGCGATTGCGCTGGAACGAAGGCCAGTGGCGAGCGCCGGGGATGAGATCAGCTAAGTGCGACAGCATCTGACAACCATTACAAACGCCCAGACTGAGCGTGTTGGGATTAGCAAAAAACGCCTCGAACTGTGCGCGCAATGCCTCATTAAACAGAATAGTCTTAGCCCAACCACCGCCGGCGCCTAGGACGTCGCCGTAGGAGAAGCCGCCACAGGCAACAAGCGTCGAAAATTCGTTGAGGCTTCGCCGCCCCTGCAGCAAGTCAGTCATATGGACATCTATCGCCTCGAAGCCAGCGCGATCGAATGCTGCCGCCATCTCGACCTGCCCGTTCACACCCTGCTCACGCAACACCGCAACTTTAGGACGAACACCCTTCGCAATATACGGCGCTGCGATGTCTTCATTAATATCGAAACTCAGTGCCGCATTGAGGCCTGGGTCTTTGGTATCGAGGAGTAAGTCGTATTCTTCCTGCGCACAGTCCGAGTTATCTCGCAACTTCTGCATGTGATAACTGGTCTCCGCCCACGTGCGCTGCAACGAGGAAAGTGACGCAGAATAGAGTGTTTCGCCGCGCGAGAGCACCGTCAGACACGGATCTTGCTGATAAGCGTCGTTTGTCTCAACAGTTGCAATAGTGTGTGTGCATTCGCCTAGCCCCGCTTCATTGGCAAGCTCGGTAAAGCGCTCACTATCTGCACGACGGATTTGCACGACTACCCCAAGCTCTTCGCTAAACAAGGTTTCGATTGGCGCCGCGCCCGCCAAATCGAGCGTGACACCGCAGCGACCGGCGAAGGCCATTTCTACCGCTGTGGTAAAAAGCCCGCCATCGGAGCGATCGTGATAAGCAAGCAGGAGTCCTTCGCTGCGTGCGGCTTTTAATAGCGAAAACAGCCCGAGCATGTCGCTCGCCGCGTCCAGGTCTGGTGCCGTGCCTTCGAGCGTGCGGAATACTTGCCCCAGTGCAGAGCCACCGAGTCTGTTCTTACCTCGACCCAAATCGACAAGCACCAGCTGCGTATCGCCGACGTTAGTTTTTAATTCGGGTGTGAGCGTTCCTCGAATATCCTTAAGCGGCGCGAACGCAGAAATAACGAGTGAGAGCGGCGCAGTATTACTCCGAGGCTCACCCTCTTGCTCCCAAACTGTCCGCATGGACATAGAATCTTTACCGACAGGGATGCAGATGCCGAGCTGTGGGCAGAGAGTCATCGCCACCGCCTCGACGGTTTTGTAGAGCTTGTCGTCCTCGGTATCGTAACCCGCAGCCACCATCCAATTCGCCGACAATTTTATGTCACCGAGGGATTGAATATCGGCACTGAGGATGTTCGTCAACGCCTCACCAATAGCCATGCGACCCGAGGCAGGCGCATCGAGCAGTGCCAGCGGCGTGCGCTCTCCCATCGCCATCGCCTCACCCGTGTAACCATTAAATGAGTTAGCAGTAACCGCCGCATCGGCAACCGGCACCTGCCAAGGCCCCACCATCTGATCGCGGTGCACGAGCCCGGTAATTGTTCGATCGCCAATCGTAATCAAAAAGCTTTTGCTCGCAACACTGGGCAAGCTGAGCACGCGGGTAACCGCCTCGCTAAGCTCGATAGAACTCGTGTCGAATAGCGAATCGCGCACTGTGCTCGGGTCGGCCTTGCGGTGCATCTTGGGCGGCTTACCGAAGAGAACATCCATGGGTAAATCGATAGGCTTGTTGCCAAAATGCGCATCCGAAAGCTCGATTCGCTTTTCATCAGTTGCTTCGCCAACCACTGCGTAAGGACAACGTTCGCGACGACAGAGGGCGTCGAACACCTCGAGGTGCTCGGGTTTGACCGCGAGCACATAGCGCTCTTGCGATTCGTTACACCAAATTTCGAGCGGCGACATTTGCGATTCGGAACTCGGAATGGCTCGCAGATTAAAGCGACCACCGGTGCCGCCATCTTTTACCAATTCCGGCAGCGCATTAGAGAGTCCGCCGGCGCCAACATCGTGGATGAAGGCGATTGGATTCGCGTCACCCATTTGCCAGCAGCGGTCGATAACCTCCTGACAGCGTCGCTCCATTTCGGGGTTTTCACGCTGCACCGAGGCAAAATCGAGATCTTCGTTTCCGGCCCCTGCTGCCATCGATGACGCAGCGCCGCCACCAAGACCAATCAGCATAGCAGGACCGCCCAGCACAATAAGCTGAGCCCCAGCATCGATGCCTGATTTCGTTACATGGCCGTCGCGGATATTACCGAGGCCACCGGCTATCATTATCGGTTTATGGTAGCCGCGTACTTCTCGCTCGCCGGCGTCATTTACCCATTCTTCTTCAAAACTGCGGAAATACCCACACAGGTTTGGCCGACCAAATTCGTTGTTGAACGAGGCTCCACCTATTGGGCCTTCAAGCATAATATCCAGCGCCGAAGCGATGTGTGCGGGCTTGCCAAAGTCAACTTCCCAAGGCTGCGGGAGCGCAGGAATTTTTAGATTCGACACAGAAAAGCCTGTAAGGCCAGCTTTAGGCTTAGAACCAGTTCCGGTCGCACCTTCGTCGCGAATTTCTCCACCAGAGCCCGTCGCGGATCCGGGGAATGGCGCTATCGCAGTTGGATGATTATGTGTCTCTACTTTCATCAATATGTGGATGGGTTCGGCGCTGAAGCGATAGCGCTGATCCTCAGCACCCGGCATAAAGCGCTCGGCAGTAAACCCCTGCATGACCGCTGCATTATCCGAATACGCGGACAGCACACCGTCGGGGGACGCTGCGTAGGTATTGCGGATCATGCCGAAAAGCGAATGCGGCATTTGCTCGCCACCAATTTCCCAGCTCGCGTTGAATATTTTGTGCCTGCAATGCTCGGAGTTTGCCTGAGCGAACATCATCAATTCGATGTCGTTGGGGTTGCGCCCAAGTTTCGTAAACTGCGCGCTGAGGTAGTCAATCTCGTCTTCGGCGAGCGCGAGTCCTAGCGCCGTATTCGCCTGCTCTAATGCAGCTCTGCCCTGCCCTAGCAGATCAACACTTTTCATCTCCTGCGGTTCAGCATGCTGGAATAAACTCTCTGCCTGTTGCACGCCATCGAGCACAGACTGTGTCATCCTGTCGTGCAGCAGTGAGTCAACGAGCGACTGCTCTGAAGGGGTGAGCTGAGCGCTGAGTGAGAGGATATAGACGATTCCACGCTCCACTCGGCGCACTTTTTCTAGGCCGCAGTTATGCAGGATATCGGTGGCTTTGCTAGACCAGGGCGAGAGTGTCCCTTTGCGCGGAACCACCAATCTATGAACGGACAGCGCTGTCGCCTCTGGCGGTTCGGTGGCGCCGTGCAACTCTTCTCCGTAGCGCAGAAGCGAACCGAGCGTTTCGGACTCGCCGTTGGTAAGGGGCAAAGATTCGACTAGGTGAAGGAATCGTGCGTCGATCGCGAGGACGGAGGGCACTGCAGCTTGGAGGGTGGCGAGAAGCCTAGAAGTTTTGAATTCCGATAGAGCTGCCGCTCCGAACAACGCCTGCATCGTATGGGTCCTTGTGACGAGACTCTCAATTCTGAAGCGCGCCATGATAGCCGAAATGGCATCAAATTGCGCTCAATTTGAGCGCAAATCAAAGGACACGAGTGAAATTAGAGCACCGGTTGGATTCGCGCCTGCTCAGAAGGCACCACGGCCTTCCCAACGGAGTCCTCAACCCAAAAATCTACCGCTGCGAGCGTTGTGATGTCTTGGCGCTCACCCAGAAAAGTTGGCTCGGCGTGCACGGTATAGACCTCTCCGGGAAGGGCTGTAAACCGGAGCACCCGACTCACCCCCGTTTGCGCAGCGGCGTAATCCACCAAGGCTGGGGCGAGACCTCGCTGGCTCCCATGATCCCACGAATAATAGACTTCTATTTCACGATAGCCGGGCACAACTTCAACTGCAGCGATCTGCTCGCTAGAGCGAAGCTCCATATCATCGACACGCAAGAACCGAACGACATCGACATAGCGATTCATCAAATCGTTTCGGACTAACTGCCCGCCACGAATCACCGACGTTTGCATCTGTGAGTTCACCTCTCCGATGTAGGCCTTGAATGTCTGAACATTGGCCACGCAACTGCTCAGCATCGCGCTGCAGATGGCAACGAGTAGAAGTCTCTTAACCGTGATCACCAAGCTCTGCGCCTGCCGCAGATGATGCTTGATTGTGTAAATAAGTGAAGCCATGACTTGTGCTCGAAAGAATGTTTAGTGCAGTTGAAAGCCAAGGAAAGGTACAGTTATCTGAGCTTTGAAGCAAGATGGCGCGCTCGCAGCCGACTCTCCGTAGCTTCGACCTAATTCTCGATCGAACCCTCAGCGTCGAGAGCGAAAAAAAGAGGACACCAGCGCGCCGCATTCGTCAGCGAGCACCCCTTCGGTCACTTCTACCCGATGGTTGTAAAAATCCTGTTCTGCGAGCTTGAGCTGACTGACCACAGCTCCAGCCCTTGGCTCACGTGCACCAAAGACGACCCGCTGCACTCGAGAGTGGATGATCGCCCCCATGCACATAGTGCAGGGCTCGATGGTGACATAGAGAGTCGCGGTTGGCAGCCGGTAGTTGTGGAGCAGTCCTGCTGCTTTGCGCAACACCGCGATTTCGGCGTGTGCGCTCGGGTCACAGCCACTAATGGGGGCATTGTATGCCGCGGCAACGAGCGTTTCTCCGATGACTAATACCGCACCAACTGGGACCTCGCCCTGTGACTCGGCGAGTCGCGCTTGTTCCAGCGCAAGCCGCATCCATGTGGCATCTCGCTCGGCTGAATTTAGATCGTCGACAGCTTTACTCATTACACCGACTGCCCACTTACTTTACCCACAAGATACAGTCCGATCGACACAGCAGGACCGATGAAGAGCGCGAATAGCAACGTACCAAGCCCCGCAACGCCGCCAAGCGACCAGCCAATGCCAACCACCGTAAGCTCGATACTCATTCGCACCAACGCAACAGGCAGCCCCGTGACTCGCTGCAGGCCTGTCATGACACCATCGCGCGGCCCCGGACCGAGATTCGCAACCAGATAGATACCACTGCCCAGACCGACAACCAAGACTCCGATTAGCGTCTGCACAATGCCCATCACAACCCCTGTCATCTTAGGGAGATACGGCAGAGACAACTCCATGACCGCCGCGATGATCATGATGTTCAATAACGTGCCCAAACCTGGGGTTTGCCGCAACGGGATCCATAACAATAGAACACCGATGCCAATAAAAAATGTCGACATTCCTATCCCGAACCCCGAGCTATTAGCAACCCCCTGCGAGAAAACTGTCCATGGACTCACACCGACACCGGCATTGATGAGAAGCGCCTCACCGACACCAAACAACACCAGGCCGAAACACAACAGGGCAAAGGTAGGCGGCGCTGGAAAAAAATTAAGCGGCGCAGGCGAACTCCAACTAGCCGTTGGCACTGATTTAACGCGCAAGAAGTCGAGCATTGCTATTCCTAAAATTGACGTATGAGCAGCGACGCCCTATTCGAAAATTACCGTGCGTCCGCGATAAACAACCGCCTTGTGCTCGAGCACCTTTTTCAGCGCCTGCGCGAAAACCTTCTTCTCAGTATCGCGACCTATCTGCTTGAGCTTATCGACTGAATAGCCCGAGCGGATGCGGGACACATCTTGTTCGATGATAGGCCCTTGGTCGAGTTCGGGTATCACGAAATGCGAGGTCGCCCCCATTAATTTGACGCCCCGCTCGTAGGCCATCTCGTAGGGTTTCGCACCAACGAACGAAGGAAGAAAAGAGTGATGGATATTGATAATCGGGCATCCGGCTTGATCGATAAATTCGGCGCTGAGAATCTTCATGTAACGGGCGAGACCGATAAAATCTGGCTTATATTTCGCAATAATTTCGAGTTGCTGTTTCTCGAAATCAGGGTTCTCTATGGTGGGGATATAGTAAAAAGGAATCCCTAACCTTGCGGCAATCGCGCTGTGATCAAAATTGCCAACAATGAAGCTGACCTGCGCATCGACAAGGTCACCTAGCTCAATCTTATTGAGCACTTCGAGTAGCGCATGGGGCTCACGTGAAACGAAGAGGCCGAGTGACTGTGGCGCATTGAAGAAATGGATATCGAGCACGCCTGCCTCACTCACAGGCAGTGCAGAAAATTCCGCCCGAAATGCTGCCGCATCAGACCACACCCCATTATCTTCCCACTCGATGCGGATGAAAAATCGATTAGCTTCAACGTGTTGTTCTAACGCCAAAATATTGCAGCGATGCTGGGCAAGATAAGCTGACAATTCGGCGACGATGCCGGGCCTGTCGGGGCAATGAAAGGTGAAGCAGATCATGCAAGTGTTCTCTTTGCGCTTTTTTATTTCGTGTGACGAGAGTCAGCGCCTGAGTATAAGGCGAAAAAGCGTTCGACGCATGAAGAAAGCGATAACACCCAAAAGTCCTGCAGCGCTGTTAATCGGTGCAAATAGGCCATCAAACAGAACCAATAAAATTTCGGCGCTGCCCACGACACCCAAGGTTTCGACCTCGATTAATGGGCCCGTTGGCACTAGCAGCACAGTCAGCGCGGCATTGAACAGTCCAGGCGTCGCGGCAATCACGGCCAACGAGGCCACGAGGATGAAACCAATCAATTTATTCCGGCTTCGCCGGCGCGCAGCACGGCGGTTAATCGATTCACTTACTCGGCCCACAAAAGCAAGCACGTCAGACTCTTTTTCTTGCTCTGCCCCGTTGGCAGCAGCATCGAAAAGCGATAGCAATAGTGGGTCGCGAACCTCGCTCTCATCGCCCACTGTGTCGCGATCAGCTGCGCTCTGCGCGCGGTCTGCGTAGTTTGGGTTGTCATCTACAGTCATCTAATTTCACCTCACGCATAGTCGCTCAATACCTCTCTCAGCTTCTGAGTGCCTCGCCCGATATGTGACTTTACCGTACCTAGCGGCAAATCCGTGGCCTCGCTAATCTCAGCGTGCGTTAGCCTATCTTGATAAAAGAGTACGATACAAAGACGCTCTGCGGGGGCTAAATGAGCGAGTCCTCGATCGATATCAGACGCGATATCAGGCGATTCGGTATACCTCAACGACTGATGATCCTCGTCTATCGCTTCAGTGCCTGATGCTAAAGGTTCCTTTCTCCGCATCGAATCGAGCCAGATTCGCACCGCGATGCTGCGCAGCCATCCACTGAAAGCAGCATCGGTTTTAAGCGACGGCAAATTGATCCAAGCTTGCAGGAAAGCCTGCTGCGCGTAATCATCTGCACGCGAGCTATCACCACACAGGCGACACAGCAATCCTCGAATGGCGCCTTGCTTACGTTGGACAAGCTCATCGAATGCCGATGAATCGCCGGTCTGCGCAAGACGCAGCAATATGGCCTCTGCGGTCGCTGAATGATGCATCACGCGCGCTCACAGTCAGGCACTGAGAGTAGACTCAACAAGTCTCTACTCTCGCCCATCCAGCTTTTTGAAAACATACGAGGCAATCAGCGCACCGACGCCGATACATCCAACCAGCGTGGCGACACCAATCATGGGCGCGCGCGCATCGGGCTCATTCATCGACACAAAGAAGGCTAGCCCAGCGAGGCCAATAGCGACTGGAATAAGCCAGAAAGCGGCTACGAGGAAATCTCTGTCTGGCCGGCTCTGCTCCTCTTCAACGAGCTTTTGCACAACGGCAATTAATTTATCATCCGCGTTAGGCTGCGACTCGAGAAGCTGCCGCAAAGTCTTGTGTGATTCCTCACGTTTACGAATCCCTTCCCAAATCCCGCCGATTACCGCTGCCGCGATAAAGAGCCAAAATCCCAATGCTGCGATACCTGCACCCATGCTGCCTCTCCTTGAGTATTCTGTTCGACCATCTCAACTTGTGCCTCAATCCATTCGATCCCGAGCTGGAAAAAAGCACCCTCTTACAAGTAAGAGGTGTCGCGAGCCGCATTTAGATGCAGACGATCAACAATTAGTTCTAGGTACGCGCGGCGGTTGGTTCTTTATCGACTCTAAGGCCTCGTGGTTCGCGCCTTGGGGCCCAATTCAGTCGCAGTGCGGTCGTAGGCGAGCTTCACCCAGTCGCATAGAAGTGGACGTGTGTCGCGTGGGTCAATAACCTCTTCTATACCAAACGCCTCGGCTGTGCGCAGCGGCGAGCGATACTGCTCGAGCATCGCCTCGATCTCACGACGCTTGGCATCTGGATCGTCTGCAGCGTCGATTTCGCGCCGATACGCCGCCTGCACTCCGCCTTCGATCGGTAGCGACCCCCAGTCGGCGGAAGGCCACGCGTATCGCAAATTAAGCCCGTCGGAATTGCCATGACCTGCACCGGCTACGCCATAGCAGCGCCGGATAATGACCGACACCCAGGGCACGGTCGCTTGCAAGCATGCCATCAGCGCTCTGCTGCCTAGTCTCACCGTGCCCGCCTCCTCTGCCTCAATACCAATGAGGAAGCCAGGATTATCAACGAGATTAATAACCGGCAAATGAAACGTGTCGCATAGATCGACAAAACGCATCATCTTCTCGGAAGACTGTGCGTCGACAGCCCCACCGTGGAACTTCGTATCGTTTGCCATGACTCCTACCGGGTAGCCATCGAGGCGAGCAAGCCCTATCGCGAGCGAGCGGCCATAGCCGGCATTGATTTCGAAGAAAGAGTCTTTATCCACAATCCCCGCGATGACCTCCCGCACCTCATACATCTGACGACGATCGCGCGGAATCACGCTGAGTAAGGATTCGTCTCTACGGTCGACTGGGTCTGCAGAATTTACGCGCGGGGGTAGATGCCAAACGCTTTGCGGCATGTACGATAGAAATCGCGCAATCTGTTCAAACGCCTCTGCCTCGCTTGCCACCTCGTTATCCACCGCGCCGCTGCCATGCGCATGAATCTGCGAGCCGCCCAATTCATTTTTTCCCACGGGCTTGCCGAAGCTGCGTTCGACAACCGGTGGGCCGGCGACAAACATCTGACTTGTCTCTTTGACCATGAGCGAGAAATGCGAAATCGTTGTGCGGACGGCGCCGAGCCCTGCGACTGACCCCATGCACGCACAAACAACAGGAACATGACCGAGCAGGCGCATAGTCGTCTCAATACCCTTAAGCGCTGGCACATACGAATGCCCAACCATTTCGAGTGTCTTGACGCTCCCGCCACCGCCGCTGCCATCGATTAGTCTGACAAGCGGCAACCTCATCTCCAGCGCGTAGCGTTCACCATAGCCACTTTTATCGCCAATCTTGGCATCCGCCGATCCCCCGCGCACTGTAAAATCATCGCCGCCTAACACGACTTTGCGGCCATTGATGAGCGCAGTCCCCAGCACAAAGTTCGATGGCACGAAGTCCTGTATTTCACCGGCGTCGTTATAGGTCGCTTTACCAGCAAGCGCCCCTATTTCATGAAAGCTTCCCTCGTCGGCTAGCGCGGCAACACGTTCACGAACAGTTAGCCTGCCATTATCATGCTGTCTGGCGACTCTCTCTTCACCGCCCATTTTGTATGCTAGCGCCTCGCGCCGCCTTAGTTCATCGACTTCTTTCTGCCAACTCATAATTATTTTCTCTTTCGAACCACGCGTTTGAATGCATTAGATCCAGCGTCTTATGCGGGCTTTGAATTGGGCATAGTCGTCTCCAAAAGTCTCCTGCATTTGCACCTCTTCTTTCAGCACAAATTTCTGTCTGATAATGAAGAAAAAGAGCAAAAGTACGAGCAAGCCCAGCACATTATTAACTAGCAGTGTGACGCCGATAAGGCAAAAGAACATCCCTAAATACATCGGATTTCGGGTAAACCGGTAGGCACCGCTAACGACCAGTTTTGTTGATTCGCTAAAGGGAACGATACCGGTTTTTGCCTTGGAAAAAAGTCTTGCGGCCGAGGCTGCGAGGACGATGCCAGACAACAGAAAAAGTAAACCGCCGACAAGTGCGATAGTGCTCGAGACGAACGGCACCTGCAGCAAAGAATCGATTCCAACAATCGACAGTATGCTCAGCAGGAGATAATGAGGCGGGTAAAGTCTGGAGGGCATTTTCATTGAAGTATCCTCAACTAATTAGGTAAGACGCTGTGCGGGTTGAACCTGATTGGCGATAGCGACTAAGACCACGAGCGCGTCGATAAATAGTGCTCCTGCAAGTGTTGGAACATACGCCTGACCCCAGATTAGAATCACGCCAATAAACATTGCCTTGCTGCCGCCCGAGACATTGAGACAGAAAGTGCGCAGCGCTGGTCTGCGCGCACCAATGATCAACAGAATGCCCATCAACCCAACAAGACCCGACCAACCGCGCGTAAGAAGCAATGCCAGGGGATTATCCGAGGGCGCGCCAAACATTGCCTGTTGAACCTGCGCGGGTGCCAAAAGCCCAAGGCCAACGAGCGTCGTCATAACGCCTGTAACTAGCATAAATAGAATCAATAGCTTTTCTTTGTTTATAGTCACGGCTCGGTGTCCTTGTAAGCAAATCAGTCAGTCTCGTTTGGGATTGACCGAGAATATCTCAATGTCTGCGCATTCACCAAATTCGCTTTCCGAGCGCAAGCGAAGCTACAATCGAGCCCATGCGCCCATCACATGCGATGAGCTTTCTAATTCGACCCGCGGTCCGAACGCCAAGCTATTAGCGCTTGTCAGTCAGAGACTCAACTGTCAGGAGCAACACCGATGAGATCAAGAATCAGCCGTCTGTTTATTGCAACAAGACTCGTTATTGCGGCAGGACTCGCTGCACTTGCCGGACACACAGCGGCGGCGGACGAATGGTACGTAAACACCCCTTCGTTCGGCGCCCAAGCCATGACGGCTCAACTCGATGTAACCGAAGGGACTTGGCTCAATGTCGATGTTTCCCCGGATGGCAAATCGGTGCTGTTCGATCTGCTCGGCGACATTTATCAAATGCCCATTGAGGGCGGTGACGCGGTCGCTCTGACGAGTGGTCTCGCTTGGGATATGCAGGCCCAGTACAGCCCCGATGGCCGTCGCATAGCGTTCACCAGCGATCGCACCGGTGGCGATAATATTTGGACGCTCGACCTCGAAAGTGGCGCGATGCAGCAGGTAACGCACGAATCTTTTCGCCTTCTCAATAGCCCGACTTGGAGCCCTGACGGGCGCTATATTGCTGCACGCAAACACTTCACCACCTCGCGCTCACTAGGCACCGGCGAGGTGTGGCTCTATGACAGTACGGGCGATGACTCACTCGCCGGGCAGCGTATTGTCGCGCGCCCAAGTGAGACTTTTCAGAAAGAACAGGGAGAACCTGCTTTCGCACCAGACGGTAGCGCGATCTATTTCGTGCGCAACGTGTCACCGGGAAATACGTTTATCTACCATGAAGACAGCAACACCGAGTTGTTCCAGATTCGCCGAGTCGATCTCGCCTCTACCGAGATCACGACAGTCGCAGGCGGACCAGGCGGCGCGGTGCGCCCAACGCCATCGCCTGACGGTAACAAGCTTGCCTATGTGAAACGCGTTCGCGCGGAGTCACGCCTTTTCGTCATGGACCTCGCCACGGGTGAGGAGCGCATGGTTTACGCAGAGCTCGACCCAGACATGCAAGAGACATGGGCCGTGCATGGCTTCTACCCGACCATGGATTGGACACCGAACTCTGACGCCATTGTCTTCTGGGCAAAAGGCAAGCTATTCAAGCTCGACCTTGCGTCAGAGACGACGACAGAGATTCCCTTCCATGTCGCCGATACGCGCCAGATTTATCCGCCGCTGCGCGGCACAGTGGATGTAGCCCCCGAGACATTTGCGACCAAAATGGTGCGCTATCCACAGCCCTCTCCCGACGGCACCTCGGTTGTGTTTGAGTCGCTTGGTCAGCTTTATATCAAGCGCGGCGAGTCGCTACCCGAGCGCCTGACGCGAGGCGATCATGAAGGTTTCGATTACGCCCCTATCTACTCGCCAGACGGCAACTTTATTTACTTTCTGTGCTGGACTGACGACGCGCTCAGCACCCTCTATCGCGTTCGCGCTCGTGGCGGCGCACTTCGACAGATGGCGCTTATTAAAGGGCAATACGACGATCTCGCGATCAACGCCAATGGCACAGAACTGCTGCTGCGTAAGCGCCGCGGCAGCGATCTGCTGAACCCCAACTTTGACAACAAGCCTGGCATCTATCTTTACAACCTCGCCTCGGAGCAGCTCAGTTTTGTGACTGGTAGTGGCAACAATCCACATTTCGGCCCGGATGGCAGGATTTATCTGCAGGAGCGCAACGAAAGCGCCGAAGGGCGTGGCAGCTCCACTGCGGTAACACAGCTCGTCTCGGTCAATCGAGACGGACTCGATAAACGCCTCGTTGCCGAGGCAGAGTTTGCGAGTGAAATGCGTCTCTCACCGAATGGAGACTATGTTGCGTTTATCAATCAGTTCCAGCTTCACGTCGCCGCACGTTCGCAGTTTGGTGCGTCTATCGATCTCGATGCCGCTAAACCGGCATTCCCATTACGTCGCGTAAGTAAGGTCGGCGCGACCTATATCGCCTGGTCGCCAGACAGCGAGGCGATTAGCTGGTCGGTAGGCGCCGAGTTTAAAACGGCGCAACTCGATACGCTCTTGAGTGACGATTACGAAACGCCTGCCACAGGCAATAACCTTAGCATGCAGGTCGCGCACGCCAAACCTGATTCCGCAGTAGCGCTGACTAATGCGCGCGTCATTACAATGAATTCAGAACGTTCAGTAATTAATAACGCCACTGTATTGATTAGGGGTAATCGGATCGAGTCGATAATACCCGACGCCTCTGTCCCTGTTGGCTATACCGAAATCGATTTAGCGGGCAAAACCATCATGCCAGGCATTGTCGATGCCCACGCACACGGCCCGTATGCGGGAGACGACATCATTCCACAGCAAAATTGGAATTTACTCGCGCATTTAGCGCTTGGCGTCACCACCGTGCATAACCCCTCAAGCAGTGCGAAATCTGCCTTCGCAGCAGCTGAATACGCACGGGCCGGTCGTATTCTTGGCCCGCGCATCTTCTCTACTGGCGAAATAGTCTATGGTGCAAAAAGCACAAGCTGGGCGCCAATCGACAGCCTCGATGATGCGTTAGCACACGTTCGCAGGCTCGCGGCCCAGGGGGCGATAAGTGTAAAAAACTACAATCAACCACGAAGGGAGCAGCGGCAGCAAGTAATCGAAGCGGCGCGCCAAGAGGGATTGATCAGCGTGGCCGAAGGTGGCTCTCTCTATCAGCTCGACATGAGCATGATCGCCGATGGCATCACCGGCATCGAGCACAACGTGCCGACACTTAAAATGTATGACGATGTCCATCAGTTCTGGCGTCAGTCGGGAGCGGGCTATACGCCTACTCTCGTCGTCACTTATGGCGGCCTCACGTCAGAGGATTATTTTTATCAAAACACCGAGGTTTGGAAACACCCCATCCTCAGTAACTTTGTTCCACCGGCGCAACTGCAAGCACGTTCCGTGCGCCGCGTAACCGCGCCAGAGGAGGACTACCGAGACGACGACGCAGCTGCGGCCGCAAAGATCCTCATGGACGCGGGTATCATGGTAAACATTGGTGCCCATGGGCAGCGCGAAGGACTAGCTAGCCATTGGGAGATGTGGAGTTTCGCGCGCGGTGGATTCTCACCGATGGAGGCGCTCGCCACCGCGACGATTAACCCTGCGCGCTATCTAGGCATGGACAACGATATTGGATCACTCGAGGCTGGCAAGCTCGCCGACCTCGTTATCATCGATGCAGATCCGCTCGACGACATTCGTAACACCGATCGAATCAGCCATGTCATGCTTAACGGCCGCCTCTATCGCGCTAGCGATTTAAGCGAAGAAGTCACCGGCACGGCTGCGTTAAACCCCTTCCATTGGCAGTCCACGCCCCAAGGTGCGATCAGGTAATCGGCATTGCGGCGGCCGCTAGGTCGCCGCTCAACCTAGAGTTTAACGACATAACCTGCCGAGGGCGGTAGCGTTCCCTCAACAAATCGCGGATAAAGCGCGGCGAGCGCATCGATGCCGTCGAGCTCTATCACCTCCATCCACCCAAAAGTCGCCTCGGTTGCCGCTTTTAAATAGTTTGCCGAATTAGTTTCGAACTCGCCGGGCGCGAGCGTTTTCATGCGCTCGAGAATATACGTCGGCGCGAAAAACATCTCCTGAGACTTTATAGGCACGAGACTGCTATCACTCGCACTTCCCTTCGCCTCTTCGTCCCAATGCGTTAACCCCACGCTTATATAATGCTGTAGCTGGTCTCCAAGCTGAGCCTGTAATGCATGCCTCACATTCGGATTGCCGGCCATATCGACAATCACTGCGCTCTTTCTCTCAAGTGATGCGGCGATTTCATCGTAGCCGATAGTCGTGGAGTAAAGAGAGGTGTCGGCAACAAACTGTTTGTTAGCCTGCGAGGTAAGACCCACCACCGTCGGTGCAGCACCGTCTCGGTCGAGAGCGACAGCAACGCCTAGACTCGTTTTCGAAGACGCGCTGACGATAATTATTTGCTCGGCACCAAACCAATTCTGCTGTTTGAGATGATCCCAGATGCAATAGGAGGTGAGGTGCAGAGGTGACAAGAGCATGCGCGGAACATCGCCCGCCTTACTGTAGGCAGCATCGGCGCTTACCCGTTGATAACGATTATAGAGTGGTGGCAAGGCCTGACGATGCGCCGAACCATCAACGAAGGAATGTGCCTTTACGTTTACCGGCTGCATGACCACTGATGCTGCAGGGGGAAAGTAGCCATAGACCCGCTCGCCCACCGGCAGGTCTGCACAATTAGACTCACTTACATCGGCAAAACCCCAGACGGGAATTACGCCCCAGTCCTCGCCGTTCTCGTTGTTCACCGGAAAAAACTGCCAGTAGCCAAGGCGATCACCGGCAGCGCCATAGGTAATATTATTAGCGGTAAAGGCGAAATACTCGACTGACAACCTTACCTGCCCTTCACCCAGCGCCTGCCCTGCCTGATCGACAACTCGATGTTTTGCTAGCTGCGTTCTACTTACCTGTAACTGTGGGGACATAGTCTCTCCCTTTTCTATTAAGATTTTCGATTAAGGATGATTTTCCTTCGTTGACTAGTGCAAAGCTGAGTGTCATCGCCGACACGTGTAGATTATTTCACTTGCAGCAAAAGTTTGTGTAGGTTTGCGGCGGCGCGAGGAACACTGTCTTGAATCCTCTTCACGATTTGCATTTTCTCGCTCTCGTCGGGCTTTATGCGTTGCAGCAGTTTACTCGGACCATCCAAACGATTACCGGCGATCCATTTTCTTAGCTCAGGCTCGGTATTCCATTGATATTGATTGGAGAGAGATACGGCTGTGAAACGCAAGAAATCTGTGTCGTGATTGGGCAGAGGAACCGGCGCACAGAGCCGATTCTTAGTTTCGTCGTCTGCATAGCTTAGCTCTACATGGGCAATAAACGCTGCGCTAAAGACGGGTTGATAGGGTCTCACCATCTGCGGCGTGATAGTGCTGCCTGTAAAAATCGTTTTGGTCTTTATATTGGCCAGCGCACTCGCCGAACAGTCGACATGGATTGCTTCGGGCGAGGTCGCTACCACACCCTTGTCGAGCACGATCTGATCTCGGCTAATCGACTTGACTCGCCCAAGCCGAACAACATTTTTTATGCGCCTCAACTCTTCGATTTCGGGCTTTGAAACGGTGGCGGCATGAAACATCGACGGTTTCACGTCAGGATGAATCCGCACGAAATAGCCTGTTTCTTCGAGCTTTTCAAAAAGGTCATCAACGGTCTCAGCGTCGGCGAGACTCTCCATCTGGTTGGCGTAGGAGCCCATCGTGTCGAAGAAGAATTCATCAGCTATTTGTGTATTGCGACGATCGAGCAGCCACGCATCACGCGACACGATCCAGGTAATAGCATCGGGATTAACACCATTGCCCAGTAGCCATAGACAGGCGTCTATGCCTGTCTTACCTGCGCCAATCACGACATACCCTTTGGGTGCATCGGCGACTTTGGGCAGATCATTCAACGGCATGAAACGCACGCCTTCGGCGATACTGAAATTGGGGACATGAGTTGAAGGCACTTCGGTATTTAAGTGCGTGCAGTCAACCAGCTTGTTAAGCGCAGTTACGCTGTATTGCTCGCCACTGATTTTCGAAACGAAACGGCCTTCGCCAAGATAATCGCAGGAAGGAAAATATTGGACACGCCCCGTCGGCAGAAATTGATGGCGCATCACGTCGTCGAAATACGCGCTCACCTGTGCACCGGTGGCCAGCTCACCGAGGCCCTCATTCAGACCGCCCTGCTCCAGCCGCCCCCCGCTTAGCTCCTTCGAACTCACACCATAAAACGCCGCGGGCTGATGCAATTCAACGAAGGGATAGGCGGCATTCCAATGCCCACCGGGTTTCGCATAACGATCTACTATCAGCACCGTGGCGTCCGATTCGGTGAGAATAATATCGGCAAATGCCATTCCAACGGCGCCGCTGCCAACGACGACGTAATCTGCCTGTAACTCATGCATCCTCTATGCCCTTATACCGTTTTAATTTTCAGCTTAATTATGGGGCTAAAGGTCGCATTAACACGAATGACAATCAAGCAGGCTAGTCGCTGAACTCGCTACGACTGATTCGGGTGAATTCAAGAGTGCCGAATTCGGAATAACTGCGGCTTTTATTAGGATCATCACTAAGACGCCCAACGGTAAAACTCTGGTCGCCCTCGCGGGTTTCGCGAGCAAAATATGCAACGAGCTTGCCACGCATCTCAGGCATGATGTCATCGAGACTCCTCGCATACAGCACATCGAGATACTGCCCCCTATCATCGAATACCAGCATATAGACCCCATACACAAAAGGCCCGCCGTCTTCTGTGATGTAGAAGTCTGAGTCGCCCAAAGTTATGCGTAAGTCATCCTCATCGACGGTAAGCTTGTCTCTAAATAGATTTAGGTCCAGCGTTTCCTCGGCATAAAGCGCTCGCTGAAAATAGCGTGAGCTTACAGGCTTTGCCCGCACCGACTCTTCGGCCCTACCGAATCCTATATTGATCGATGACACTGCATTCGCTTCGACAAGCAGAGTCGGACCAACCTCGTAATGCGAGATTGGCGTATCTATTTCCGCGGCCCCTTCCCCGTTGAGCACCATAAACAAAAGACGCCGCTTTAACGGATTTGCAGACAATTGCGACCAGTAGCTATTGCGCATGGCAAGGTGATCCGAGAACACAGCCACCACCGTGTTGTCCATATCAACAACCTTACCGAGCGACTCTATAAAAGCGCTAATCTGAGAATCGGTGCATGACAGCGCGGTATCCATCGGGTTTTCACTTGGAAACTGCGCGCAGCTGGGAGCGGGATAGCCATCGGGATGATGAGTATCGAGCGTTAGTAAAGAGACGAGATACGGTTCCTCTTCCGCCTCGAGTTTCTCGATTTCAGTTAAGGCGAGATTGAAAAGATCGTCGTCGTGAACACCCCACGGTGAGAGCTCGAGTGGCACTGCGCTCTGGGCAATAATTTCCTCTCTGCCCCAGACTCGGTCGAAACCATGAGCACGCAGGAAATTGCCTTTGCCTGCGAAAGCGCTATTCGCACCTCCCATTGCAAGTGTCTGATAGCCTAATTCTTTGGCGACATCCCCGAGACATTTGGCCGAGTCATAAGGCCGCTCGCTCGCCGCCAATCGCGTATTGCCGCTAAATGGGGTGTTAACCTGAACCGAAAAGCCGCACTGACTCGCGACCATGCCTGCGATTGTCCATCCTGTTCCCGGCCTTTGCCTGACATCCGTATACACCTTAGCGCGTTCCTTTAATTTTCTTAGCTCGGGCAGCAGATCCTCATCAAAAAGACTCGTATCGAAATAGGTTGCCTCCAGAGACTCGGCATAGATAAGGATAATGTTTTTTGGCTTCGCGCCCTCAACTGGAATGAACTCGGTGTCCACGCGCTGTGGCGCTGCCGAATAAGCTGCGCGATCGACTAAATAGCCGGCAAGATCAACAACAGGATAAGAGAGCAATACCGCAACGACGAAAAGCACAGAGACCGCGGTCGAACTGAGCATTGATGATCCACGACTCTGCGGAATCGGATTGTTATGTCAAACCCATCATCTGAGAAGTTTGGAACTACATCAACTGTATCCAGCTTAACACGTGGTTCGTAGTTTGAAATGCAGGCAACAATTTCTTGTTTTATATTAAGAGCAGTCATTTCGTCAAGAGGTTTGCATCAGAGAAATTA
>JALRKV010000098.1 GCA_023254735.1 Pseudomonadales bacterium
TCCGCGCAGTGCCGAACACTGCGCGGTTTATAAATGGTAGGGAGATAACAGTGCCGAGGATGAGGACAACGACTGCGATTTTCTTAAGGTTCATTTAAAGCTCTTCTTCGTACTTTTTGATTGCTGAGAATCCTGCACCTATCACTCGCGCTATTCAGCCAGGTTGCTACGAAATCGCAGCAATGACTCCGAATACAAGTAGGTAAGGAGCCGTTATGATGACCGCCGATTTTCCGAGGCCTATCTTAAGCCACTGCGCGAAGCCGAGCGTCAGCAGTCCCACCGCCCATAGCATAGTAAGCGTAACGCTTCTGGCAATCGATTCAAGTGCTGTGCCTTCGAGTGTGAGGCCGAGCGCGGCCAGGCTCGTTGGATCGAGGTCGTAGGAGCTTAGCTGGCCGTTGGGGTGCAAAGCGACGTTCACTATCATGGCAAGTGTGCCAACAACGTAGGGGAGCGACGTCCACGAGGCGAGGGCCATCCAGTGTTTGAATTTGTAGGCAGACCCCATGATCGCACCGGCTAGGCTCAAATACATCGCCTGAACGAGTGCGATTAAAAAGCTTGCCAGAACGGTTGATGTGGCCCCGATGCTGAATAGCATGCCGCGAGTCATACTGCCCATTGCTGCGCGCGCCGCCTCTAAGTCGGCGTCTTCGATATTGGCCTGTCGCAGCGTATCGTCTACCCACCATGCCATATCAAGGCCGCTAAAATAATAGCTTGTCGCGGCGAGGCCAGAGAGCATTACGAGAGCTATGGGCGCGAGCCATGAGGGCGCAAGCTCAATCGCCGCGAACGCCTCTGCCGGTGCTGCGTAGATATTCAACACTTTTTGCGAAAAACCTTGCTGTTGCGTTTTCTGGTTCATCCTTAAATCCTCGCTGAGCCGTTTGTCGTTGGGTAGACCGCCAAAGTGCTGCTTTGTATTCCGTTAAGGTCTTCGCCGCTCTAACGCAGTGGCACTATTCGATGCCTTTCTCTACCGCCCGCGCGAATGCGGGCCGCTGTGTGCAGCGCGCAAGATAGCCTTTGAGGGTGGGGAAGGCGTCGAGCTGTCCTAGTCGATCAGCTAAGGACACCACATAGGCCACGCCGAAATCGGCGGCACTAAATTCCGAGCCGAGGATGTAGTCGTTTGCCCCCAATTGATTGCTGATGTGGCCTAGGTGCAGCGCAATCTCCTTGGCGCTGAATGCCTCTAAGCCCGCGTGCTCTCCGCCTCTTAGCAGCAACATTTTGATGAGCAGAGGCGCGAAAACGGAGCCTTCGGGGTAGTGGAGCCATTGGGTAAACTTAGCCCAATCGCTGAGCTGGGTTCGAGGTGGTGCGAAGCGGTTCTGTGTGTCGAATTTTTCGAGGAGGTAAGTTGTTATCGCGCTAGATTCGGAGAGAATAAGTTCGCCATCTTCGATCACCGGCGATTTACCTAGCGGATGAATTTCCTTGAGCTGCGCCGGTGCGCGGAAGTTTTCATCGCGCAGATAGATCGTAAGATCGTAGTCAGCGCCGAGTTCTTCGAGTTGCCAAATGGTAAATAATGAACGGCCAATGCGTAGGTGGTGTAATCGGATCATGCTGGTTGTCTCTTGTTTTGTTTGGCCCGCGGCCTTGGGTGTGTGACGCTTTAAAGAGGAAATAGTTACAACGTGGCTGAAAAGTCTGTTTTTTGAGAGCTAATCAAGTCTTGGCCAGTGTCGCATGCTAGACTTGGAGGTTACAAATCCTTAAGCGCGAACGCGTTGTGCTTATTATCTGACAGCACAGCTTTCTAGCATTGCCTAGCCAACATAGCGCAGCCAGCATAGCCCAGCCAGATCAGTACATTCAAACCAGATGACCCAGAATCAAATCACCAATTTGCGCATTACCCAGTTCAGACGTATTAAAAGGCGGCGTTCATGGTAGACCGCATAGCACTCGATTCAGCGCGCGACGAGACAAGCTATCGCGCCTTACTCTCTCGCGCTTGGCCCATTATTCTTGCGAATGCGGCTGTGCCTACGCTTGGCCTTGTAGATACGGCGATAATCGGCAACGTCGCCACAACGGTTGATCTAGGGGCGATCGCACTCGGCGCGGTTATTTTTTCGTTCGTGTATTGGAGTTTCGGTTTTTTGCGCATGAGCACAACTGGGTTTGTCGCTGCCGAGGCGGGGGCGCAGCGTGAACCTGAGCTGCGTGCGGTTGTTGCAAGGGCGCTGCTGATGGCATTTGGGCTCGGCATTTTACTGATTCTCCTGCAAAGCGGGATTGCTTGGGTCGCGATTGAAATGTTTAGCGCGCCGGATGCGGTTGAGCGCGTGACTCGAGGCTATTTTGATCTGCGGATCTGGGGAGCGCCCGCGACGCTGAGTCTTTTTGCTCTCATGGGTGTGCTCATCGGCTTAGGGTTAAGTAAACAGCTTCTTTTTGTGCAACTTTTTATGAATGGCCTGAACATTGCGCTGGATTTGCTGTTTGCCGGTGTCTTCGACATGGGGGCGCCCGGTGTTGCTCTCGGCACCGCGCTGGCCGAATGGACAACGCTCGCATTGGGTCTATTAATTGTAAGCCGTGCGCTCAACGCTCGCAGTCGCGCGGCTAAGTTTGTCGACTGGCCCGAAGTGCTGCGCAGAGACGCACTCTTGAGCATGCTGTCGTCTAACGTCGATATTATGATTCGGACGCTGCTGCTTATTCTGTCCTTCGCCTTTTTCGCAGACCAGAGCGCACGCTACGGCGAGGTTGTGCTGGCAAGCAATCACTTGTTATTGCAACTGGTCTCGTTTGCGGCCTTTTTTCTTGATGGCTATGCCTTCGTTGTCGAGGCGTTAGTGGGTAAAGCGCGCGGCGCGGGCAGGGCAGGGCTTTTTCATCTCGCCGTAGTTCGGTCGACTGTGTTGGCAGCATCCACCGCCGTGTTGCTTGCGCTGGGACTGTTTTTTGGCGGCACAGCGCTGATTGCTCTACTCACCGATATAGAACCTGTGCGCGAAGCGTCTGCGCCGCTGCTTGGTTACGCGGTCGTCTATGTAGCGGTCTCGTTCGGTGCATTCCAGTTAGATGGCATTTTCATTGGATTAAGCGCTACGCGTGAAATGCGCAATGCGGCGATACATTCTATCTTTGTGTACTTTGCAGCCTGGTGGTTGCTTGCGCCGGCATTTGGAGTCGAGGGGCTTTGGGTTGCGATGATCATCTATGTGATCGCTCGTGCCGCTGCACTAGGGCGGTACTATCCGCGGCTGAATAAACTAGTTGAATGAGCGCTCGTGAGGGGTATGGCTTAGTGTAGTGTCTCGTCGGTGGGCGAGGAAGCCAAGACATGAGGTTCGACATCGAGCTTTTGCACCCTTACGCCGTTCATTTCGATCCAGCCCTTGTAACGCGTCTCCCCGGTGGTGGAGAACTCGAATCGATAGCGGCGCCGCAAGTGTAGTCCGCCTCCGTCTCCCCGTACTGGCTTGAGTCCCACAAGCACTAGCGACTGATCGAGTAACTGCAGGCCGCGCTCTCGGGAATAGTTGAGCACGTGATGATAGGCAAAGCTTCTGACTCTATCACTTTGCCACCAGAAGCCGACGCCTGCCGCGGCGAGGGTGAGCCAAAAAAGCAGTGACAGGGTCATTCAATGATTCCTTTATAAAACAAAGGCCTCCGACTCGCGAGAGGGAGGCCTTCGAATTTGGTTGCGCGCCGAGGGGCTAACGCTGATCGCGATAGGTGCTTACCGGCGGTAGCTGCGAGCCCGATAGATCGCTCGGAATGCTCTTCTCCGCGACTACGCGGTGAGTCAGCGTGCCGATTCCTTCGATCTGCGCACTGATTGTCTCACCGTCGACAAGGAAACCCGAGCCTGAGGCGCGTTCGACACGCCCAGCCCCAGTGCCGCCCGACGTTCCGCTCTGCATGACATCGCCAGGAAACACGGTGATCAGCGAGGAGGCATACTCGATCAGCTCGGGAATGTTGTGGATCATATCTCCCGCTTTGGCTTCCTGCACTGTGACGCCGTCGACTACAGTAATTTGGTGGAGGCGCTGCATGGGGTCACCGTAAAATTCTTTTGGCACAATCCAGGGGCCATGTGGTGCAAAGGTGTCGTGTCCTTTGCCGACGAACCAGTCAGAGCGCATAGCATAACCGCCCGGTGGGCGTCCGCCGCGGTCAGACACGTCCATGGCGACCATATAGCCGAACACGTGGTCATAGGCTCTGTCTGCAGAAATGTATTTTCCGGTGCGCCCGAAGACGATAGCCATCTCGACTTCGTATTCAATCTCATCGCGGCCATACGGCATGATGATATCTTCACCGTCGCCAATTACCGCGCCGCGGGTCGGCTTGAGGAAGAGATAGGGGACGCCGCGGTTTTCGCGTCGTTCTTTTGTACGCTGAGCGAGTTCGTCGTCGTTGCAGCCCTCACACGCATGTGTGTAAAAGTTTACTGCAGCGTTCATGATTTTGCTGGGGTATTGAATCGGCGCCATGATGTCGACGCTGTCCACAGGGTGCACGAAATCTCGCATCGCGCTGCCGCTCAGCAGCTCCTCTTCTACCAGCCAATTAACGACTTCGTAGATGCGGTATTTAAGCCCGTACTCGTAGCGCTCGATAAGGCCGAGCATATCGTCTGGCATGTCGAGATGGCTGTATTGGGGCAGCAATTGCATGGCGCGATTGGCCGCATTCAGATCAACGACCAAGGAATCGTCGCGCATCACAAGGCCGACGGTAGGAATATCGTCGATAGCGAACGTGCCGACCTTAAACGGTTCGGCAGACTCCATGGCTTGAGCACTTACGAGCATAGGCGCCGAAAGCAGTGTCAGCGCTGCGCCTAGGCGCGCAAAAAACGCGCGGGTGGAGCGGGGTTTTGTTTTTATCATCTTTGACTCCCGTACAAATGAACACATCTTAGTAAAAAGGTTGGTTAACACCAAGAAGGTATAACCAACGTGGCCTTTTGTCGAGAGTCTAGGTGTTTATCTGCGGGCGGCTCTTGCTGCGTAGCGCGCAATATGCGGCTCTAGAAGTTCGAGCGCCGTCTTGTCGTTAGGCGGAAGCTCAGCATCGCTCAGGGCTAGGGGGGTCGTTCGTTGTCCCCAGCGCATGACGCCTGCACCCCAAGTGAGGCCTGCGCCAAAAGAGGCTGTTAGCAACGTGTCGCCGGCTTTAACCCGGCCCTCATCCACCGCCTCAGCGAGTGCGACTGGTATAGTGCCCGCCGAAGTATTGCCGTATTTGTGCACGTTGACGAAAACCCGGTCCTCGTCGATGCCGACGCGCTTGGCGAGGGCGTCGAGGATGCGTTTATTAGCTTGATGAGGCACAACGAGGCTAACATCGTCGATGCTCAGTCCTGTGTCTTTCAACACTTCTTCACAGCCCTGTGCCATCGCTTTCACAGCGCGCTTAAACACCTCCTGGCCTTCGAAATTCCACGTGTTGAACAGGAATTCTTCGGACAATCGGCTTTCGGCCGAGCCAATATTCGTAATCTGAATCGCGTATTTGGCATCGGATTCACAACCAATGCGTGCAGACAGTAGGCCCACCTCCTCGTCAGAGGCTTCGAGCACAACAGCGCCGCAGGCGTCGCCGAAAAGGACGGCGACGTCGCGATTGCTCCAGTCCATATAGTGCGAGATGAATTCGCCGCCTAGGACCAACACCTTTTTATGCGCCCCTGTTTTGATCAGGTTTGTGCCGATGTGAAGCCCGTAGAGGAAGCCGGTGCAGGCTGAGTTGAGGTCGATTGCTGCGGCATTGCGAGCGCCGAGCTCGTCGGCTATCAGAGACGCGGTATTCGGGCACATCGAATCGACTGTCAAGCTGCCAAGTAAGATGAGATCAAGGTCCATTGGATCCAGATTAGCGGCGGCCAAGGCGCGGCGAGCGGCAACCACGGCCATGTCCGAGAAATTGCAGTGCAGTATGCGGCGTTCGCGAATACCCGTGCGCGAGGTAATCCATTCGTCGCTGGTGTCCATGAATGTTGTCAGATCTTGATTGCTCAATATCGCCGGAGGGACGCATTTTCCCCAGCCCGTAATTTCCGCGTATTTCATCGATGCTTTCTCCGTGTCTTTTGGGCCGCTGCAATGCTGATTGCGCGACCAGTGTAGGGGCATGCAGCCCTGCTGCCCCTGCGCTTAGCTGGCTCTGTCGTGTTATCTACTCTATATTGACCGCTGCGCGAATTTCTTAAGGGTAGCGCGCGGTAAGAATCCTCTTTCGAGCATCCGAACTGTAATCTTCCGCGTAAATCGCTATCGAGTTGAGCATACGCCATTACATGGTTTGAGGGTAGGATACGGCGCTTTTCAGGCCAAACCGCGATTCTAGGGAGTATTGAAAACTGAGCACGAATAAACGACGGTGGTCGCCGAAGGCGAAATTATTAATCGGCGCGTTGCTGATAGTGATACACGCCCCCGCAGCTTTTGGCGAATTCGACCATAGCCTTTGGGACCTGCTGCTCTCAAAGCATGTGATCGTGAGCGAGGATGGCCTATCGACGGCGGTTGACTACACCTCCCTTAGCTCTAATCGCGAACCGCTGGCTCTCTACCTTGACCAGGCGTCGAGGATTTCGCGTACCACTTTTGACGCGTGGGAGACACCAGAGCAGCTTGCCTTTCTGATCAACCTTTACAACGCCGCTACCGTCGAGCTCATTCTCGACAACAGGAAGTCGGCAAACTCGCTCACGTCTATTCGCGATATCGGCACGCTATTTACCTCTGCTTGGGAGCTTAAGCGCGTCGCGCTGTTTGGTGAGCGCGTGACCCTTGATGCCATCGAGCACGACATGATCAGAGGGTGGGGGCGTTACAACGAGCCTCGTATCCATTTCGCCGTAAACTGCGCCGCTATCGGCTGTCCTGCGCTTCGCGCCGAAGCGTATACCGGCGCAAAGCTGAATGCACAACTCGACGACGCTGCGCGCACGTTTCTTAGCGATCGCTCGCGAAATTATTTCGACGGAAATCGCCTGTACCTATCGAGTATTTTTAAGTGGTATCGCGAAGATTTTGAGCGCGGGTGGGGCGGGTCGAACGCACTGGGCGAATTTGTTGCCCGCTATAGCAGCGAATTGGGCTTGAATGCAGACCAAGCTGACGCGCTCGCAAAGGGAGATATGCGCATCCGCTTCCTGCGTTATGACTGGGGACTTAATCAGCTGACCGATTGAGTCAGGTGACCCCCGCAAACAGCCCGTGCTAGACTCCTGCTCGGAAGAGTATCATCCCCGGTGGGGTGCCCGGACTTCAAACCCGGTGAGGTCTGTAAAACAGGCTTGGTGGGTTCGACTCCTGCCTCTTCCGCCAATCACTTGTTCAAAGTGTCTCAATAAGACTTCCTAGTATTAAATAATTTAAGTAACACTGATGTGCTACTTAGGTTAAATACATCTCATGCCTCGAATAGCTAAGCCTCTAAATGGCACTCAACTAAGAAACGCCAAGCCTAAGGTTAAGGAATACAGTCTATCAGACGGTCAAGGTCTCTATCTTAGAGTAAAGCCGAGTGGGGCGAAGGAATGGATCTTCAATTATTACAAACCCATCAGTCGAAAGAGGACGAATAAAGGATTTGGTGTTTATCCGAAAGTATCCCTCAAAGCTGCGCGGGAGAAACGCCGTAAGTATCAAGAGATACTAGCTGAAGGCCATGATCCTGCAGACTATCTAGCAAAAAAACAAAACGAACAGGCTAGCGCAACTGCAAATACTCTAATGAAAGTCACCGCTTTATGGCTAGATACTCGAACCGACATTACCGCTCGTTACGCTCGTGATATCAAGAGTTCCTTGGCAACGCATGTGATGCCCACGTTAGGGCATATCCCCATTGCTGAAATTACCCCTATTATGGCGATTGATGCTCTCCGCCCACTAGCCGACCAAGGTAAAAGTGAAACGGTTTCACGCGTTTGTTCGCGGCTAATCCGGATTATGCGATTCGCGAAAAACACAGGTCTTGTTGAGGAAAATCGGTTGTATGGAATAAAAGACGCTTTCAAGTCGGCAAAGCATACGAACTTCCCCACGATAGCGCCGTCTGAGCGACTTTGCTCTGCGCTAGAGATAATTGGTTAACGAACCCGAGCAAAGCCCTCGCAGCGCCTTGCGCGGCCTCTTTGATGCCATTCCTGAGCAACCTAGGCAAAGGGTCCTGTCTCTGCTTTGATAGGCGTATTGGGGATATCAGACTAGCGTTCTAAGCGGTAATAACTACTCCGTCTAGACCGCAACAACCTAAGCCTGCAGTGGTGATCACGCCTCTGCGGGCTTTTGTTTATGAGCAACGGGTCACCGGTTACAGGCAGGAGTTATTGATGTTCTTCGGCTTAATAATTATACCTGCGAAGATGTTGGTACTAATATTGCGGCTATGGCGCAACAAGCGGCTGACTTTGGCAAGGCTGGTAGCGAACGCTTTATGGCGGGTTTGTCTGGCGGGCGCCCGTTGGATGTCGTCACAGGCGCGGCGCAAAACGTGCTCGGCGGTATGGGTAT
>JALRKV010000132.1 GCA_023254735.1 Pseudomonadales bacterium
ATACCGAGCTCCCCTGGGGTATCAAGAGTCCGCGCGAGGAGATCGACTGGTCAGACGACGGCGTAGGACCGCACCCTTGGTGGGATCAGTATGCCGCGCCACCGATGCTGAGCTACCCCCGTTTCGATCTTGCAGATTCCAGCTACCCGGTGTTGCTAATGGCCGACCAGACGCCGGCGTGGCGGGAAGTTTACACCCGCATCATGGATGAGTTGGCGACGCGCCACACCTCTTATTGGGCAGCGATAGACTGGAATACCTTTATCGGGCCGAGTCCTTTCCGAGACAAATATGGCCCATTCAACGCGCCTGGCTCGCAGCTGTGGCCTGACCGTGTTAAGGGCAACTACGACGCCCCTGGTTGGACTGCGAATGGAGTCGAACCTTGGGGGCTGCAGGCCGACCCAATCGGTGCTGACGGCAATCTCTTCTTTCGGGGATGGCTGAACCTTGTGCTTTCTATCTACAAATACGTCTCTGGTGACGAAAAATGGGAACGTCCCTGGCAGATTGCCGGCTACGAGAACGAGTACTTCCAGTGGACTCAGCCTCGCATAGTCGAGCACCTGCATAAGCAATATACCGACCATCCAGAGGGCCCTCACTGCGAAAACACAAAGATTTGGCCTTACTGCAACTCAGCTGCAGGACTTGGTATCTACCTATCCGACCAGCTCGGCGTGACCAACGCCCACGGCACTTTCGAGAACTGGGTAGAGTTCATGAAAGACAACTACTTGGGCATCAATGAGCGCAACGAAATCGATTGGATGACGTTCTACTACGATCCGATCGAAGACTTTAAGGTCAATATGCCGGGTGTAGGAGGTGGTGGGGCAGGTACGGCTTTCTATCTCCTACCACAATCTCGAGAGATCGGGACGCAGATCTACGAAGCGCTTGCTAATGCTAGCGGCTGGCGCGATCCGACGAAAGCAATAACGCCTAATCCTTTGGGGCAGGCAATGGCTAGAGCGCTTGGCGACGATAAAGTATTTGAACGCCTCAATGCCGCAGCTGAGCAGAGCCTGTCGCCAACTTTCTTTGGCGATCAGTCGGACCGCTTCAGCTGGTGGCCAAACAAAAACGAACCCTATCCACGCGGCACAACAACCGCGCAACAGATGATAAGCGAGATAGCAGAGGGCAGCTGGATTGAGGCATTTCAAGTTAAGCATCTCGACAAGTATTCGGCCCCTACCCTAGAAGGCGTAGACTATCCCTCGCTCGGCGTGGAGCAGGCATGGAACGACAAAGAGAACGGCGTTTTACACCTGCGAACCTACACAGGCGAGCGCAGCGCAGCGGGTCGAAATACAACTTGGAGGATCACTAATCTGCCGAACGCAGCCGAAGCCGTAGTCATCAAGAATGGCGAGCGACTCAACAGCGTGCAAGTGCTTGATGCCAACACTATCAGGGTCGAGACAGACATCGGCATGCACCAATACAAAATTCTCACTGGGTATTTTGGACAATCTCTCGCGCGAACTCAGCCAGATCCGATGACTCCGGCAAACGTGGCTGCTGCTACCGCGACACGGAGATCGGCGGCGCAAAATGCTAAAGCGGCGGAAGCCGTTATGGTGAGCGGCTCTGCGAACTGCCCTTGCTGCTCGGGTGCAGCTTAATTCGAGGCTCACGCTCTCTGCAGAGCATTTCGAGCATAGCCCTAGCCTGTCTGAGTACATCACTGAACTGAAAACCGGCGATCGCTTGACTGATCTCATTCGAGATTAAACATGCAATATCTAGGTTGGACTTGTATCATGTCCGCGAATTTTAAGGCTCAACACTGCGATCGCGACCATGCCCAATTTTTTAAAACCAGTCACACGCGCCCTCCTCAAGCACGCCCATACCCTTATGCCCATGGGCGTGGCAGACAGCTACCGCTACTGGGGTGAGGACAACACCATCTTCGTGAAGAGCTGCGAAGGCTGCACGATCACCGATGCCGACGATCAAACGTATGTAGATTTCCGTCTGGCTTATGGCCCAATTATTCTCGGCTACCGCGATGCCCGCGTAGACGAAGAGGTGATTAGGGCGATAACCGAACGTGGCACGATATCGGGTTTTTCGACGGACCTCGATTCCGAGGTCATCGAGCTGGTTAAACAGATGTGTCCGAACATCGAGAAGATGCGGTTCGCTAATTCAGGCACCGAGGCCGTCATCGGCGCAGTACGAACCGCGCGGGGATTCACGGGACGCAACAAAATTGTCGTCGTCGAAGGTGGTTTTCATGGCCTCTATGACGAGATGATGTGGAAGTCGGACGTGGATAATTGGGACGCCGAATCGGGCGAGGCGCCGGAGGTGGCAGCCTTCGGCAGCGGCATTCCCGAAGCCAGCCGCGAACATCTTGAGACAGTGCCTTTGAATAGCTTTGAGGCCATCGACGAGGTTTTCGCGCGCGTGGGCGACGACATCGCCGCGATTGTTATCGAGCCGATTATGGGCAACTGCGGCAGCATTGCGGCGAGTCAAAAATACATGCAAAAGCTGCGTGAACTTTGCGACGCTAGAGGTACGCTGCTAATCATCGACGAGGTGAAGACTGGCTTTCGCGTAGCAAAAGGCGGCGCCCAGGAGCTTTACGGAATTCACGCAGACTTGACGACCTATGCAAAGGCGATGGGCAATGGCTACCCAGTCGCAGCCTTTGGCGGCCGCGCCGACGTGATGGATGTGATTCGCTCGTCGGGCGGAGGCGTAACGCACGGCGGCACCTACACCGCTAATATGATCGCCCTCAGTGCCGCGAAAGCGACGCTAACGATCTTAAAAGATTCAGATGCTTATGCCTCGATTGAAAAGGCCGGCGTCGACATTCAAGCCGTGCTCGCCACTGTGTTTAGCAAACACGGCATCGAACATCGGTTCGCGGGTCCCAACGCTATGTTCGGTATCCACTTTGGCGACCTCGTCCCCACCAACTACCGTGACTGGAAGCAAACCGACAGCGATCTTTACACCGCATTCGCCATGAACCTAATCAAATACGGCGTTATGCTTGAGCCCGATTCTCGCGAGCCCTGGTTTATTTGCGAAGCCCATAAAGACATTGATCTTGGCTGGCTCGAAGAAACAGCCGACCGTGCTATGGCCGAGGCGATCGCAGGTCGCTCCTTCTAAAAAATCGTCCAGCATTTAGGAGGCAAATCCTAGACAGCTTATGCTGCTTGGCTCTCTCTCGCTCGCGATTTGACACCAAGTATCGCAAGTCCAACGGCCATGAAGAGATGGAGAAAATCGCCTGGCTTTAACAGCGAGGCGAAAGAGACATTGAGAGCAAAAAGGACCACCGCTGCTAACAGCGACATCGAACCAATAAGCACCAAAAGGTCTCGAAATAAAATCGATCGCAAGAAGAGCGCGGCCACCGAGGTAAGTGCGACCGCATTCGCCCAGATACCAACCTCTAACGCGCTCGCCACCAACCCAAGTGCACCTGCAATAACCGCAAAGATACTCGAGAATCGCCATTGATTAGCTAACACAGAACTAGGAAAAAGGAACGTTGCCGTGAGTAACGGATACGCAGAAGTCGCACCTAAGCCTGAGAAAAAAGAGTGCATCGTTGGGAGGGGTAGAATGCCTGTAAAGCGTAAAACACCAAGGAATGCTGCGGCTGCAAATAAGCCTGCTGCGATGCGAATCGAAGGCGGGTGTTTAGCACCGTAAGCAATAAGAAACGTAACAATGAGTAGTAAACTGTCGGTTATTGCGAGGCTGTTCATCGCTCAAGCTCTTTCTTATTTCCTTGCGTCCAGAAAAAGCCAAGTAACGCGAACGCGCACACTGCACTGGCTGCGCATAATATCTGTACCGGCCCCGACAGTTGCTGCTTCGTCCCAAGATAAAAGACTAGAACAGCAGCTGAAAGCACTGTCATCGCAAGCCCGGATACCTTAACGGGCAAAGGAGTTTTCTCAACGAAGACGTCATCCGTTGCTGGTATCTCCGCCAGTGGTGTAGGCGCTGACTTGCCATCAGGCGACCACGCTGGCGGAGCGAAAAAGCACATCAATTTGTCGCCCCAATTGGCTTGCTGCCCTGCCTTCTTAAACATACTCACCCAGTAGTGGAGATTACTCCATACCGGGTTCCAACTATTTAGCTTCTTTTTCAGACCATACACTATAGGCTCATCTGCGCGTTCGTCGGCATAGGTTCCAAACATCCTATCCCAGACACAAAAAATGCCTCCATAATTCTTATCGATACAGTAGTCATTCTTGCCGTGATGTACCCGATGATTAGAAGGCGTTACTAGCACATACTCTATCCAACCCAGACGTCCAACTAGACGCGTGTGAACCCAAACTTGGTAGAGCAAATCAATAAGGCCGACTACGACGAATACCTGCACTGGAATCCCTAAGACAGCGAGAGGCATGTAGAAAATCCACTTAAAATAGAAGCCCGTGGATGCCTGCCTGAGTGCGGTAGAAAGATTAAATTCATCGCTGCTGTGATGAGTAATATGCGACGCCCAGAACATATTAACTTCGTGCCCTGTGCGATGAACCCAATAGTAGAGGAAGTCGTAAAGCAGCAAGGCGAATATCCACGTGAGCGGATTCGCCATATCCCACTCGAAGGTGCCGTATTTCATTTCAACAACGGCGTACATAAACGCACTGATTACCGCGCCTGTCGCGTTGACGAACTGACTCATAATGCCAATGTTGATCGACGTGACACTGTCTTGGAAATTATAAACTGAGCGGCCCATCGCCTTACTGATAATCAGTTCGACTATCACAAGCGAAATTAGGATTGGGACGACGAGAATGTTGGGTGATAAAACGAATTCTGGCATGTCAGGCTTTCCAACTATATTTGGGACGATTAATACCCGACCATCGAGAAAATAGCAACTCTCACCAATTTCACCAACAACGCTACTTCGCCGTTCAGTTCTTAGCCAGGTTAATTTTCGCTGAGACCCGCGCTGGTATTAAGCACATTTATCTGCTGAGCAGTGATGCCCGTTCCATACAGCGCCTCGACGGTGGCGCAGCGCTTGCGACGGACCCGACTGGTAGTTGTGGTAGCCTCTTGGCAGATGATCATCTGCGACAAGTTACGCCCTTCGTTATAGGCAGCTAGTTCTTCAACGCTCATTCGCTCGAAATTAGGCATACCATCATCGATTGCACAGGAAGCCAGAACTGCACTTAAGAAAAGTAAAACCGGCGCTTTCATAGAGCTCTCTCCAGGGTGTTTTCCATTTTGTTTTTTGACGCAGAATGCAGAGGATACTCCTGAATCCCACGATAAACCTATTTTTTTTTTGAGCGTTAGATCGCCCCTTCCGCCTGCCGCGATTTCCTTTTCTCACTCTTAACCACGCCTATTTGGCGCTCATCTCCGCCTCTCTCAGGCCTGGTTCAAGTCTCGCTCAGGTCTTTCTAAGACTCATACCATCTACTACTATAGATCACATCTGCGCTTACTCAAGAGACGACAATGACTTCGACGACCAATCTGCCCATTACATGCCACGCTGCCGTTGCTTGGGCTGCAGGCGAACCGCTTAAAATCGAGAAAATTGAGGTGGCACCGCCTCAGGCAGGTGAGGTGCGAATCAAGGTAATCGCGAGCGGCGTTTGTCACACCGACGCATTCACTCTCAGCGGCGAAGACCCCGAAGGCGTGTTTCCGGCCATTCTCGGCCATGAGGGCGGCGGGATTGTGGAGTCCATCGGCGAAGGGGTCACCTCGGTTGCAGTAGGAGACCACGTCATTCCGCTCTACACTCCCGAATGCGGCGAGTGTAAATTCTGCCTATCGGGCAAGACAAATCTCTGTCAGAAGATTCGCGTGACGCAGGGCAAGGGATTAATGCCCGATGGCACAAGCCGATTTAGCTGCAACGGGACGCCAATCTTTCACTACATGGGTTGCTCTACGTTTTCGGAGTACACGGTGCTACCCGAGATCGCTCTCGCTAAGGTAAACCCCGAGGCGCCGCTAGAGGAAGTGTGTCTGCTAGGCTGCGGCGTGACGACGGGCATGGGCGCGGTGATGAACACAGCGAAAGTAGAGGCCGGCGCGACTGTCGCCATATTCGGTTTGGGCGGCATTGGCCTGTCGGCCGTTATAGGCGCAGCCATGGCTTCTGCGTCACGCATAATCGCGATCGATATCAACGAGAGTAAGTTTGAGCTTGCCCGCAGGCTCGGCGCGACAGACTGCATCAATCCGCAGACTTTCGATAAACCGATTCAGGAAGTTATCGTCGAGCTCACCGATGGCGGCGTCGACTACTCCTTTGAGTGTATAGGCAACGTCGACGTAATGCGTTCGGCGCTCGAATGCTGCCACAAGGGTTGGGGTGAATCGGTAATCATCGGCGTCGCGGGCGCGGGGCAGGAGATTTCGACACGCCCGTTCCAGCTGGTGACAGGTAGAGTCTGGCGCGGCACCGCATTCGGCGGCGTAAAAGGGCGCTCGGAGTTACCCGGAATCGTGGAGGACTATTTAGCGGGCAAGTTCGCACTAAGCGATTTTATAACTCACACAGTTGCGCTTGAAGACATTAATAAGGCGTTCGATCTGATGCACGAGGGCAAGAGCATTCGCAGCGTGGTGCATTTTTAAGCACACACGCTTAGAAGCTCTCGTCCCAATTGAGCGCAATGTATTTCTCGAGTATCTGCTTCACTGCGTCAAAGGGTACCCGGTCGATGCACCCTTAGCGAACCGAGTACTTAGTAAAGGCACCTCCCGCCTGCGATAGCGAGTTTGGTCCCTCAGCTGCGAACACATTGCCATCGGCATCGACGGCAACGCCTTCGCCCGCAGTGCCCTGATACAGCCGATCTTCACGCTCGAACGGGGGAATCATCGCGTGGGTGATATCGCTATCGATGTGGCCGATACGAACGCCATTGCGCCAACTCGGATGATTGAGCGGTCCCGACTCGGAGTCGATCGCGTAAACCTGATCGTCGTCGGTTATAAATAATCCGCTTATTCGGCCATAGGTGTAGCGAGACTCGAGGTAATTACCCTCTTGGTCAAAAATTTCGATGCGGTGATTACCACGATCAACTACCCAGAGGCGTCCTTTCGAGTCAAAGTCCATTGCGTGAGGGGTGCGGAATTCACCGTGCTCTAAACCGATGCGGCCCCACTGCTTAATAAACGTGCCATCGGGCGCGAACTTCATCACGCGGCCCGTGTCGCCGCGCGCACGGCCCTCCTCGATGGCTTCTTGGGTAATCATCCCTTGACCGTTATGGCCATCGGACACATAGATACTGCCATCGGGCCCCACCAGCACGTCATTCGGCTGATTGAAATGAGCGCCATCGTTACCCGTCTGTCCGGGCACGCCAAGGCTCATGAGAAGCTCACCCGAGGGGCTAAACTTATGCACCTGATGTCCTTTCGTGCCCTCCTCGTTGCCTGCGAAATCGGTTACCCAAACATTGCCCTCAGCATCGACGTCGATACCGTGCGGCGTCATCATCAGGCCACCGCCGAAATTCGCGAGCACTTCACCTGTATTGCGATCAAACTTGAAGATAGGATCCACAGGGTTTGTATCGCAGTTAACTGGCACACCTGCGCCGAAATTTCCCGCGCCACAGCGCTCATACGCGACCACGTTTCCGTCGGTAGGGTCTATGTCGATTCCAGCTGTCGAGCCCCAATTGCGTCCGGCTGGCAGGTCGCCCCAGTTTCGAGTGACCACGGGATTGGGGTTGGGCATACCGATGCCCGAAATGCTGTTGCCGCTAACAGCCTCGGGCTGCGCCGCTGTCGACGAGGATGAGCTCATCTCTGCGCCGCCACAGGCGGTGAGCGCAAGCGATATACAAAGCGCGAGAGGACGTAGGCTTAGCTTGAATGAGGGAGTAGTAGATTGAGACATGATCTCTCCTGATTAATTATTATTGACGGATAATCGTTTTTTCTTTTCCACACTTCATAGTACTACGACTCACCGCGATGTGAACCCCCCGTGCCGATTGCGGCTAATCTATCATTGAGTAGGTTAAAGGTTAGGCTGCGCTTCGCATTCACAGCTGCTCAACTTACGGGTTACTATCAGGCTGCCGCTGGAGCGTTAAGAACCTTGGGCCAATTCGAAATAAAATAAAGCAGGCTCGACTGCCGCAGGATTCACCACCATCATGTTTAGAACTCTCAAGAACTCGCACAATGTCGAAGATCTCCGCCTACTCGCTAAGCAGCGACTGCCGGGACCAATTTTCCACTACATCGATGGCGCCGCCGACGATGAGACAACCTACCGGCGAAATACCGCAGCCTACGCCGACTGTGACCTCGTGCCTAACGTGCTAGCCGGTGTGCAAGACGTCGACATGTCAGTTACGGTAATGGGACAGAAATTGGCGATGCCCGTGTTCTGTTCGCCTACTGCGCTGCAACGACTGTTTCACCACGACGGTGAGCGTGCTGTGGCTCGCGCGGCTGAGAAGTTCGGCACGATGTTTGGAGTCTCGGCGCTGGGATCGGTTAAGCTCGCCGAAATCGGCGCTATGATCTCAACGCCAAAGTTGTTCCAGTTTTATTTTCATAAAGACCGCGGCCTAAACGATGCTATGGTCGAACGCGCGAAAGCGGCGAAGTTCGACACCCTCGCGTTGACTGTAGACACCATCACAGGCGGCAACCGCGAGCGCGACCTCTACACCGGATTTACTTCACCCCCGCGCCTAACGCTAAAAAGCCTTGCAAGTTTTGCGACTCATCCCGGTTGGGCACTCAACTATTTTTTGCGGGAAAAATTCGAGCTCGCCGAACTCAAAGACTATGTAGATCAGGGTTCTAACGTTGCCGTCTCAATTGGTGATTACTTTGGTTCGATGCTAGACCAGTCGATGAACTGGGACGATGCCGCCGCTCTGAGAGAAAAATGGGGAGGCCCTTTTTGCCTCAAAGGCATCATGAGCGTTACAGACGCACGCAAAGCGGTTGAGATTGGTGCAGATGCAATCATGGTCTCGAACCACGGCGGGCGTCAGCTCGACGGTTCGCGCTCGCCTTTCGATCAGATCGCGGAAATAGCCGATGCGGTTGGCAACGATATCGACATCATCTGCGACGGCGGCATTCGCCGCGGCACGCATGTGATAAAAGCGTTGGCCGCGGGAGCCAAAGCCTGTTCCGGAGGACGTATGTATCTCTACGCGCTTGCAGCCGCCGGCCAACCCGGCGTCGAAAAGGCGCTAGGCAATATGCAGCGCGAAATCGAACGCGACATGAAACTTATGGGCGTCACCAGAATAGATCAGCTCAATAGAGAGATGCTTAGGTATCGTTGATTTTTTAGCCTGCGCCTCCCTAGACAAAGGGGAGCGCAATGGGTAAGTTAAGTCGCATGTACACGGGGTTTTAAACCGGTCTAAGTAAAAGTAGTCACTATAAAAACATCAACAAGGTCTACGACTATGCGAAAATCCACGATTCCCCCTTTAAGCAATCGATTTAAGCGCTCTCGCCACATTGTTTTAGCTGCTGGCGTGGCGGCAGCCGCCGCGCTCGCTGGCTGCTCTGAACAATCGGCGCCCGAGCAACAAGCAGCGACAGCCGCAACAGAGACACTTTCGCAAACTGCTAATTTAGCAACCGCCGACGCTGCGAATGCCGACCGCAATGCCTATTTCGGCGACCTGCATGTGCATACCATGTACAGTTTCGACGCTTTCATTTTTGGAACCACTTCATCGCCAGATGACGCCTACGAGTTTGCCAAGGGTGGCACCGTTGTGCACCCAGCCGGCTTTGACATGACGCTAGATCGGCCTCTCGATTTTTACGGCGTTAGTGACCATGCGTTTTACATCGGCGTACTGCGAGAGATGGCGAATCCAGAGTCAGAAATTTCTAAACATGAAATTGCTGCAGGCATGACGACTCTTGGCGATGCTGCAGACCGTGGTCGCAAGTTCTACGAAATTTTTGATTTTATGCAAACCGAGCGCGCACCCGAAATCAATGATCCAGAAATTAGAAAGTCCGCATGGGAAGATATCAAAGCCGCAGCGAACAGGCATAACGATCCTGGCAACTTCACCACCTTCATTGCCTATGAGTACACCACTTCGGACCGAGACCAAGGAAATTTACATCGCAATGTGATCTTCCGCGGCGACACCGCACCGGAGCTCCCTTTCTCGCGCATCGACTCACAGAATCCCGAAGATCTCTGGAAATGGATGGACTCGAACCGCGGGCAAGGCATAGAAAGCCTGTCTATTCCGCATAATTCGAACGGCTCTAATGGCTCGATGTTCGCGCTAGTTGATTGGGCAGGTAATCCGCTCGACAGTGCCTACTCTGAGCAGCGCATGCGCAACGAGCCGCTGGTCGAGATCACACAGGTAAAAGGCACATCGGATACCCACCCTGCTCTATCGCCGAACGACGAATGGTCTGATTTCGAGATCATGAAACTCCGCATTGCCTCGCGCCTCGAAAGTAAGCCAAACGGCAGTTACATTCGCGAAGCGTATCTGAACGGTATCACGATGCAGGATCAACAGGGATTCAATCCTTTTAAATTCGGTGTCATCGGTTCGAGCGATACGCACAACGCCACCTACGCCGGTGACGAAGACAATTATTGGAG
>JALRKV010000154.1 GCA_023254735.1 Pseudomonadales bacterium
GTTTATACGAACGCTTTCGTCTTCGACATCACGCGCCGATTCAGGTGATGCCACGGTGACAGAAGAATAGCCCTCCGCTTCGTTTGATGCCGCGGTTTGCGCGGAGTTATCCGCCGGCTCGCAGGCGATGAGGATTACCGATGCCGATATTGGCAACAGCAGACGACAAAAGGATAGCCATTTCATAGGATTCACTCGGGGTAGTAGACCGAAAACCGAAGACTATCGCACGCTATGTGTTTGTTACTAGCCGTTGATGCGACAGCCCAATTTCTTCGATAAGCACTAAGGAAAAGTACTTAAGAAAAGTACCTTAGAAAAGTACCACAAATTCTAATTAATTGAGACTGCCTGCACTAGGTCGAGACTAGCGTCAATTCTTCGATTATCTCGCATCTCGCTCGCCTCGCCTCGCCCCCGCTAATATTCCGCTGAGCGCGTAATTCCCTTCATGGCAGGCGAACTCATAAAGCACGTCGACCTCGGGGCGCTTACGCAGCGCCAGTTCGGCTGTCCATGGCTGGCTGTAAACGGCAGGGTCAGTGAGGGTAAATTGATAATCGATTTGCTGTTCACTACTGCGAGTAAAACGCTCGAGCACAACCAGATCTGGACTAGAGCCATAGTGCGACTGCTGGGGATGTAGATTACGAGTCTCCACGACCAAAGTCGCTCCCTCCCAATGACCGATCGAATCTCCCATCCACTGATTCATCACTGTGGGGTGATGCTCATCGTGGAGCCTTATAATGCGCGCGTCGTGAATCATCTCCGCCATGATGACAACATAGTCTTGGGTTTGCACAATTTGGTAATTGTTGTTGTAGATGACCGGCATCATCGGTGGCCCAGCGCTGGAGTTCGAGGTACGAAAATCCCAAAACAAGAGACAGCGCTCTCCAATAGTCTGCAGTTCGGGTCCATCGGATACGCCGACGCCAGACTGCTGCAACCACTGCTGCCGCTGCGAGAGATGTCGCTCGGCAGCTGGCAAATAAGGAATCTGACCGTTAGGAGGGTCGATAATCATCGATGTGCGGTACTCTCCATTGATGCGGACAATGCTGTTACCACGATCGAGCCAGAAAGAATTGTAGCCAGCGGCTGTATTGCCATCGCTTGGGGGCGCGCGATCAGGATCGCTCGCTTGATCAGCTTGAATCTCACGCTCTTGGGACAGTTTCTCGCGTGCACGCGCCTCGGCTTCGGTAAACGTCTGCTGTTCCCCAAGTGCCGTGTCGCGTTCTAGCCTGGTTTGGGTAGCATTGCTCCAAATGCCCTGAAGATCCGGATGACCATACTCGGTTCGGGGCGATTGCCAATCTTGCGCATTTGTATCAGCTGCGAGAAGCGCAACCATCAGAACTAAGTTAAAAATTAGATGATCCGACCTTTTCATCATATTCGCTTAGTTCCGATTACCTAGATTGCAAAGGTTGCCGGTTAGTCTTTCAGACTATACGCAATCACATATCCGCCCGGTACATCACCCGCCTCGGCATCGTCATCGACCGCATTCTCGAGCTGCAACGCACCGCCACCGTCAGCAACAGTGACGATGACATACTGCTTGCCCGTCGCTGGGCTAACGTAGCTCATTGGCGTCGCGGTTGAGGATCCGGGGAGGCTGTCTGTCCACACTTCCTCACCGGTAAAGACATTGATCGCACGCGCGGTGCTGTCGACGACGCCGGCGTTGAAGATCACGCCACCGCCGGTCACGATCGAGCCTGCGTTGTAGAACATGCCCATAGGCAGAGGTAGACGGCTAGGGATACCAAGCGGCCCCTGCTCCTTCGCTGTGCCTAGCGGTCGTCGCCACAGCAGCTCTTTCGAGGCGAGGTCGACTACCGCCATCTCGCCGTAGGGCGGCTCGATGCAAGGCGCGAAAATTGGTGAAAGGAAGAAGAAGGAATAAACCGCATAAGGCGTACCCGCCTGCGCGCCGCCGATACCAAAGACCTCATTCTCCTTCACTTCGTCTCGGGGAATGAGACGCACCACAGACGGGTTGTTCATGGTGTTTACCACCATCAGGTTATTCACCTCGTCAACCGCGACGCTGCCCCAGTTCATGCCGCCCGCCACGCCAGGGAAGTAGAGCGAGCCGTAGCCTGTTGTAGGCGGTGTAAGCGGACCCTCGTAGCGCATGCGCTTGAACTGCAGCCTACAGGCAGCCTGATCGAAAGGCGTGATGCCCCACATATCCGCCTCAGTAAGACGCTTAGCGAACGACGGCATGCCCACCGAAAATGGCTGCGTCGGGCTTGTGAAATCTTCGGGAATGTCAGTTTGCGGCGTGGGCAGCTCGGCAACCTCAGCCAGCGGCTCGCCGGTCTCTCTATCGAGCAGGAAAAGCTCCGCACGCTTAGTAGGCACGACCACCGCTTTGCGAATTACCCCGTCAACGGGGATATCGACCAGCGTCGGCTGCGACGGCACATCATAGTCCCAGATGTCATGATGAGTGGTTTGGAAGCTCCAGCGAACGCGACCCGTACGCGCGTCGAGCGCCACGATCGAGCTTGCATATTTATCCATGGCTTCGGTGCGGTGACCACCGAAATAATCTGGCGTGCCGTTGCCCGTTGGCACATAGATAAGACCAAGCTCCTCATCGGCGCTGGTCAAACTCCACACATTCGGCGTGCCGCGTGTGTAGTTTTCGCCAGGCTCGGGCAGGCCGGTTCTGTCTTCGCGCCCCATGTCCCAGGCCCAAACCAGTTCGCCGGTCTGCGGATTAAACCCGCGCACGACACCCGAGGGCTCCTCGGTCATTTGGTTATCGAGCACCCAGCCGCCTAGCACCAACACATCGTTAGAGATGGTCGGCGGAGAGGTTACGAAGTAAAAGCCCGGAATGACCTCACCCATGCCCTCAAGGAGGCTAATTTGCCCGTTGGTGCCGAAATCGCTGCAAGGTATGCCCGTGTCTTTATCGACCGCGATCAGTCTTGCGTCGGTTGTGGCGGTGAGTATGCGCTCGGCACATTCGGTCTCGGGGTCCGCTTCGGGGCTTTCGTAGTAGGTCACGCCGCGGCAGGTATCCCAAAACCCAATCTTTGGCGATTGTAGATCAGGGTCGAACCGCCAGCGCTCTTCTCCCGTGTCGGGATCAAGTGCCAGTATGATGTTTTGACCGGTACACAAATACAGGCCATCGTCGATCTGAATTGGCGTGCCCTTAAACGCTCCCGGAACTCCGGTACGCATCTCCCACGCTCTGTCGAGTTGACTCACATTGTCTAGATTAATCTGCGCACTCGCCGCATAGCGGGTGCCAGACTTAGAAGAGCCGTAGTTAGCCCAATCGCCCGTTGCGTTATTCACAGTGCCGGTGCCAAGCGCGGTCGGGGTGCCGACCTCGTAGCCACCGCTTAAGAGCAGTGCAGCGCCAAGTGCTGCCAGCCCTGCAAGCGAGGCGTGCGTCGCCCGCAGCGACAGCAAGGGGGCAGGTTCTGCTTGCAGTAGTCCGCGACGGACTCGTGGCAAGAGAAACCACAACCCCAACACGCTGAACATAGCAACGCGCGGCATGAGCGCCCACGCGTCTAGCCCTGCTTCGTAGAGCGCCCAGAGGTAAGTGAATAGTAAAAACGCGCCATAGAGCGTCGCTCCTCGCTTGTCGCCGCGGTATAAGAGCACTCCCGTCGCGACGAGCACGACACCTGCGAACGCATAGTAGAGAGAGCCACCGACGCCCAGTAGCAACACGCCCATCCAAAGCAAAAGAGCCCCTATAAGGCTCATAACGATGGCAAGGAATCGGGGTTTGGGGTAATTCGTGAAAGTCTTCAAGGAGGCTCCTCGTATTCTAGCTTATACGCACCGCGATTCTCAGCTAAGCAATGGGCGAGAGAATCGCGTCAGAGTGGATAAGCAACGAGGATAATAGGGTTTAGGCGCTCTGTCGACTGCGTTGCACTATGCCCATCATCTTATAGAGAAGCACCGACGCGGAGAATTGGTAGGCATGAAAGCCTTCGATAGGGGCAAACTCAGTGAGATCGAAGCCGATTATTTCTGCTTGGCTCGCGACCGACTCAATAAGACTAAGCGACTGGTACCAGCCTAGCCCGCCGGGAACTGGCGTGCCAGTGGAGGGAAAAACCGAAGGATCCAGGCCGTCGACATCGACGGTGAAGAATATTTTTTTCGGGAATCCCTCGGGTAATTGAACGCTGCTCACATTAGTCGGCACGAGTGACTCGGCGTCGTAAAAGGCAACGCCAAATTTTTCCCGTGTCTGCATTTCTTCTTCACAAATGGCACGAATACCGAGCTGCAAAAGCGGGATACCCTCATCGACGATGCGCTTCATTACCGACGCATGGCTATAGGGGTTGTCTTCGAAACGATCGCGCAGATCTGCGTGAGCGTCGATCTGCACGACGCCAAAATCACGCTCGCCCGCATCGAGCATTCCCTTGATAAGACCGTAGGTAACCGTGTGCTCACCACCGATTCCCACCGGAATCTGTCCGCGCTCCATGACGCGACGCGTCACTTGTGCTATCGCTTCGATCACGCCGCTGGGTTCGCCGCTGCAGTCGATTGGCGGGTGGGTAAAAATCCCTTCCTGTCCCGGAATACTTTTACCGTCCCACTGCTCTAATTGCCAACTCGCCTCGAGAATAGTTTTGGGACCGTCTGCAGTACCGCCACCGTACGAAACGGATGCCTCATAGGGAATAGGAATGACTTGAAAGAGCGCATCGACCTCGGCCGGCTGTACGAACTCTGAGCCCAAAAACACGGGATAACCCGGTGCGGCTAGCTGATCAAATTCTTCCATGCCACTGTCCTCTGAAATACTCTATCGCGCCTGTGTGCTTTAAGCCTGTGTACTTTTAAGCCTGTGCACTTTAAGAAAGTCGGTCGCGGAAGTCTTCGTAAGTGAAACCCTTTACCACTCGCACCTCATCAGACTGAGAGTTCCAAATCGCGATTGAGGGCAGCTGCACTCCGTTAAAAGTCGACGTTTTTACCATGGTGTAGTGCGCCATATCATCGAATATGATTCGGTCGCCCACTTTAAGCGGTTTTTCGAAGCTGTAATCACCAACGACATCACCCGCGAGGCAGCTTAAACCGCCGAGCCTATAGGTATGCTCGTAATCGCCAGGCAAACCCGAGTGAAAAATGTTCGCACGATAGGGCATCTCGAGAATATCAGGCATGTGACAGGTCGCGGAGCAATCGATGATCGCGATATCCGTCACGTTTGTCATCGTGTCGAGAATTTCTGCCACCATCACGCCGGTCTTATTTACAATTCCCTCGCCGGGCTCGAGATAGACCTGCAAGCCGTATTTCTCGGAAAACGCTTTGATACGCAAGATGAGTGCTTCGATGTCATAGTCTGGATGCGCGAGTAGGTGGCCACCGCCAAAATTAATCCATTCGAACTGCGAGAGTCGGTCGCCAAAATCATTCTCGATCTTCGCAAGCGTCCGGTCGAGAGGCGCAAACCCCTGCTGACAGAGGGTATGAAAATGCAGACCGCTGAACATGGACAGATCCACATCGGCAAGCTGCGAGATAGGCACACCGAGTCTCGACCCTGCAGTGCAGGGATCGTAGATAGGCAGCGCGCCTTCAGAATGCTCGGGGTTGATACGCAGACCGATTTGCAGCTCAGGCCGAGCACTCATCGCCGACTCTGCTAGCGTCTTAAATCTATCCCACTGACCCAGTGAATTGAGAATCACATGGTCTGCGATTTTCATGATCTCACCGAGATCTGATTCCTTATACGCGGCGGAAAACACATGAACCTCGCCGCCAAACTCTTCGCGCCCAAGACGCGCCTCAGCCAGCCCGCTAGCGCAGGTACCCGCGAGATATTTATTAAATAGAGGCCCCAAGGAGTACATGCCGAAGGCCTTGAGCGCGAGCAATACCTTCGCACCCGAGCGCTGCTGAAAGTCGGCGAGGACCTTGAGATTGCGCTCGACCGCCGCTTCGTCGACGACGAAACAGGGAGACGGAACTCGGCTAGGGTCGAAGGTTAAGAAACTGTCTGAAGCGGGATGAATGTATTCTGTCATATCTTAAGTCAACTCGAAGTCGGGGGCTTCAATCAGCCGCCATGGCAAACCAAGGCTGTTCATGTCAGCCATGAAGGGGTCGGGGTCCATCTGTTCCATATTCCAGACGCCCGGTTTTCGCCATTTGTCTTCGAGAATCATCTTTGCACCTATCATCGCCGGCACGCCGGTGGTGTAGGAAATTGCCTGCGACGACACTTCTTCGTAGCACGCCTGATGATCACAGATGTTATAGAGGTAAACTGTTTTCTGCTCGCCGTCTTTGATGCCGGTCGCGAGACACCCTATGCAGGTTTTGCCTTTAGTACGCGGGCCTAAGGTAGACGGATCGGGCAGCAATGCTTTCAAAAACTGGACCGGCACGATCTGCTGGCCATCGAATTCGATCGGCTCGATACCAGTCATGCCGACATTGACCAACACCTCGAGGTGTTTAAGGTAATTATCGCTAAAGCTCATCCAAAACTGCGCTTTCTTAAGCGTGGGTATATGCTTTGTGAGCGACTCGAGTTCTTCGTGATACATGCGGTAAACGTTATACGTGCCCACGCCCTCTGGACAGGTAAACGAACGTTTCTCGGACATCGCCGGCGTCGCAACGAACTCGCCGTCTTCCCAGTGCCTGCACTCGGCAGTAATTTCGCGAATGTTGATCTCGGGATTGAAGTTCGTCGCGAACGCATAGCCGTGATCGCCGCCGTTGACATCGATGATGTCGAGCGTATGAATTTCATCAAAACAGTGTTTCTGCAAGTAGGCGGTAAACACATTGGTCGCGCCGGGATCAAAACCACTGCCTAGCAGAGCCATCAAGCCCGCCTTCTCGAATTTTTCCTGATACGCCCACTGCCAGCTGTATTCAAACTTCGCCGTGTCTAGCGGCTCGTAGTTAGCCGTATCGAGGTAGTTCACCCCAGCCTCAAGGCAGGCGTCCATGATCGTAAGATCCTGATAAGGCAACGCTACGTTGATGACGAGCGCTGGTTTTACCTCGTTTAGCAACGCTACAAGCTCCGGGACGTTGTCCGCATCAACCTGTGCGGTCGCTATTTTGCGCCCCAGCCGCTCGCTGATTTCGGCTGCAATTTGCTCGCATTTCGACTGCGTGCGGCTCGCGAGCACGATGTCGGTGAAAACAGCGGGAAGCTGTGCGCACTTATGGGCTACGACGCGGCCAACGCCGCCCGCCCCTATAATGAGGATCTTTGTCATGGGAATAGTAAACTAGCGTCCAGTCGGGTTCAGTCAAAGCTGAATAAATTCAGTGATTTACCAATCCAGCAAACCTGGCGTACGAGGTAAGATTTTCGGAGCGAGACTTTAATCCTAAGTACCCGTTGAGTCCAGTAAATTTGACGTTAATTAAACCGAAAATTACCCCGTTAAACCGCCTAACGTCCCTACGCGAGGGCGCCGGTGACTAATAAACTATGGATGGTCGCGAATAAGCCTTATGAGACTAGCGGGTGACAGGCAGCCCGACCTGGTTCCAAGGGCGCAAAAAGCGCTTCGAAGGCGTCTCTCAAATTCGGAGCTTTCGAGGTGGTGACTCCATTAAAATAGCGGTAATCTTTGGGGCGATAAAAACCAAATTACTCATAACAAGAGTCTACCCATGAAGAAATTCACCCGCTCTAAGAACATCCTCCGGTCCGCGAAGATCACTCTTTTGGCGTCGCTGACATTGTCCTCTGCTGCGCTGTCGACGATGTCACTCGCTCAAACGGCCGAAAGCATCCTGTTTATTGGCAACAGCTTCACCTTCGGCTACGGCTCTGCCGCGCGCTATTACCGCGCCGACACCGTAACCGATCTCAACGAGGAAGGCACCGGCGGTGTTCCCGCCCTCTTCAAATCCTTCGCCGATCAGGCAGGCCTCGACTTCGACGTATCCATAGAAACTTATCCCGGCGCGGGCCTCGACTTTCATCTTGCGAACCGACTCGAGCTGATTGGTCAACAGCCTTGGGATCATGCAGTTATGCACGGCTTTAGCACACTCGATAGAGACGCACCGGGCAACCCCGCCACGCTCATCACAACCGTTGCCGACATGGCTGCGTTTCTGCGCGGTCTCAATGCAAGTACCGAACTCTATCTCTCCGCCACGTGGTCGCGTGCCGACATGGTGTACCCCGAGGACAAGCCTTGGCATGGCACGCCCATCGAGCAAATGGCGATTGATATCCGTGCAGGCTACGACGAAGCCGCCGCAGGCGTTGGCGCCTCGGTCAATCCTGTTGGCGAAGCCTGGTCGCGCGCCATGGCAACCGGCGTTGCCGATCCAAATCCCTATGACGGCATCGCGCCAGGTCAGCTAGATCTCTGGACATGGGATCACTACCACGCGAGCAGCTACGGCTACTATCTCGAGGCGCTCGTGGTCTTCGGCAATGTCACAGGCAAGGATCCTCGCTCACTCGGGCGTAATGAGTGCTCAGGTTACGAGCTAGGCTTCTCCTCGGCTGAGGTCGCGGCGCTGCAGCAAGTTGCCTTCGACCAGCTCGCCGCCGAAGGCAAAGTCACCGCCGCTCCGGCGGATGAGACTCGCGTGATTCCGCGTCGCTGCGCAGGATAATAGTAGACAACTTAGTGGCAAAACGAGAAAAGCCCGCATTCGCGGGCTTTTCTGTCTTGGTTATCTATCTTTTAGAAATTGTAGTTAAGACGCGCGTAGACAACACGGCCGAGTGGATCCTGCATTGACGCTTCAACACCTGCAATCATACCGGTCCTCTGTGGCATGCGATCAAAGACGTTGCGGGCGCCAACCGAGAGATTGAACGAACCTCCTAAGGCCTCGAGATCTCTGTAGCTGTAGAACATATCCATCTGGCTCCACGCACGGATAACGTCGGTGCTTAACCATTCACTGCCAGGGAAGAATCGCTGGAAGCTAAACTCGTTAGCGTCAAACATGACCTCATCAACATAGCGACCAGTCGCACTAATGCTGTGCTGCCCAAGCACCCAACTCACTCTCAGATTTGCGCGAAGCTCTGGCATAGGTGGGACTGCGCCAAAGTCATTGTTCTGATTGCCGACCGCTTCAAGCACAGGCGAATCGGCCTGCAGCTGGAACGTGTAGGTGTCAACGTAGGTGGCGTTGAGCACCATGTTGACGTTACCCCAGTCGCCTAACCCGATGTCTTCAAGCGCAAAGCCATAGGCTAAGGTTGTATCCCAGGCCTTGACCAACATTGTCGACGCGTTGCTATCCGACTGAAGCAGTCTGACCGGCTGCAGAAGTGCATTTCGCACAATTCTAGGATCGGCAAGGCCACTGCTCACCCACGCCTGTAGCTCTGCTTCGCTTGGTTCAGGCTGCGCATCGGTTGGCGTAAACCCAGACCACGCCCTAAAGGCGCGGAAATCACTCCGGGCGATATCCTGTGTCGTGGTGCTGACAATGCGATCCGCAAAATCAGTTTCACTCCATGACACCGACCACGTGAGGTTTTCGAACAGCGTTATATCGAAGCCGATCGACGTGCTTTCCGATGTCTCGGGAGACAGATTGGGGTTACCAATACTACACGAGGTGATGAATCCCTGAGACGGCGTAAACGGATCGTCGAAATTACTCAACCCACACGCTTCGGGACTGTTGAGCTGCGGCAGTGTCGGCACGATAAACGCCTTACCGGTCGTTGCTCTCAAATTCAGCCAATCAGTCGGCTGATAAGAGATGCCGTATTTATCGATGAGCTCACCCTGCCCCGTGCTAAAGCTCTCATCTCGCACCGACGCGCTCACCGCAAGATTGTCGAGCACTGGCAGATTAAACTCGGCAAAATAAGAATCACTGTAACGCGATACCGTGTTTGGGAGCTGCTGATTACCGATTAGCTGATCACCTAGAATGTCTCCCAATGGTGGGGTATTCGCATCTCTCTCTTCACGTCGCTGATAGCCAACCGCCATCGCAATCGGCCCTCCCGGGAGCTGATAATCGATAGGCATCTCACCGTTGAGAATGATGTCAAAGGTATGCAGATGGTCCGTATTGTTCGCCCGATACTGCGTGTAAACCGCGTCGGCCACCTGCTGCGAATTGCGGAAGCGCGGGTCCACTGCGCCAAACGGATTGAAGCAAGCACTCACATCGTTTACCACATCGCAGTTAAGCCCTTGCTCCACGGCGCTGAAACTGAAGTCCTGAATGCCGACGTCGAGCTGCTGAGTCTCGCCGTAGGTATAGAACGCCGTGCCTTCCCAGCCTTCGATAAACGGAACAGTAAAGTCAGCGCCAAACGACATGCGATAGGTTCGCTTGTCATCGAGCTCCATATTGAGGCCGCCATCTTGCTGCATGCGCTGCGGCAGCGTGTTGGGGATACCGTTTTTACCAAAAGGCAGCCACTGGGTTATGCGCACATCTTCGTTGAATGGCACGCCACCAAGTGGGTCAGAATCGATTGATGCAAACCGATTCTGGGCCAGTGCCACTAGTCCGTTACTATCGCGGAACGGGAGCGGCTGCCCATAGCCGTCAGTGACGATATTGCCGCTTGCATCGCGAAGCGGCACTGCATAAAGCGCTGCGCCACCCGGCGCGACGGCTCTAAAAGTATTGCCAGGCAGCTCGCCTCGCACCGTCGGCAGATCGTCCTCACGGAAACCTGGGTTACCGGGATTTTCGCGCCCTCGGACGACTTGCCTGTTGTACATGAACTGCGCATTGAAGGAGAGGTCATCGCTAACCTCCCAGTTCATATTAGTGTAGAAATTAGCGGTGTCCATCGCCTCGATGAAATCTCGAGTGTCACCAAAGCTCAAGAAACAGCGGTTGCCGAGCGGATTGCCCCACGGATTGTTACCGAAGGTCACCTGATCCGCGCTTGCGTCTTTACCGCAGGAGGGGTCGGTTTTTTGAACGGTCACAGGTAAGCCATCCGCGTTGTAACTTAGGTCACCATTGGCATCCCGCACCGGCACGATAAAGCTACCTGGATTCGAGCCCCCGTTGTGGGTCAAGCCCGAGCGAATGTACTCGGGGCGATCATCCCAGCTGAGCGCGCTACCGTCTCGGTACGAGCCGGCAACGACGATATCTATGTCACCGAGGGTTGTGCCGCCCAAGAAGCCGGTCTCTATCTGACGATAATCGCCTCGGCTATCGCCCTCTTCATACATCTCAATTTTAAAGCCGTCATAGGACTTGTAAGGAACAATATTGACAACACCCGCCACGGCGTCCGTACCGTAAATGGTCGCCGCACCGTCGGTGACGATATCCATACGCTGCATCGCCATCGTCGGGAGCAGCTGTTGTACATTGCTTTCAACGACACGTTTACCGTCAACTAGCGTTAGCGTAGCGCGCGGTCCTAGGCCGCGCAGGTTGAAATTCGCGATTTGGTTTGTGGTTCCCTGAATCGAGTTGGTGACTCCGGTGCCGTTGTTAAACGTAAGGTTCTGAACAACCTGCGCCATGTTAATCGTGCCTTCGGCTTCAATATCTTCCGCCGTAAAGGACGTGACGGGCGAAGCGTTGGCAAACCCTTCAGACTGCCGAATGTAGGAACCCGTAACCACAACCTCTTCGATACCTTCATTTTCTTGTGCGAGAAGGTTGCCGGAGAGAGCTACAAGGCCAAGGGATATAGCAGCGGTGAGGGGATTAATACGAAGGGGGGTTTTTCTAAGCAGAGTAGATTGATTATTCACGAGCCTTTCTCCCATTGAAATTGATCTAATTTTTATATCAAGGAGGGCAACTGCATTTAGGTAAATTTTGCACCTAAATTACCTATCTAGATCATGCATTCAATCATCAAGGGGGTCAATACACGATAGAAAAACTCTTTTACACTATAAAAATTAACACGCTAAGTGCACACGGCCGCTGAGATGACGGCGCCGCGAAGAGTAGATTCGCTGCGCCAGCAATTCAATTAGTCGCGATCGAAATACCCGACGCGGTCGCCGCTGTAGGTGCCAACCCATATCTGATTACCCACTTGGAGAGCAGAACTTACGCGCTGCAATGCCGCGTCGCCGTCCATTCCGCCTACTCTAGTCGCCTCCAGCGAGGCGGCGTCAACCTCCACCACCGACCAGCCATTGCCGCCGACATTACCTCCTGCAGTGAGCAGTTTGCCTGATTCGCCCCAGCGGATATTGTCGAGAATAATGTCTAACGCTACCGAGTCACTCGCGATAGGTTCTTGACTGAGATCGAAGCGAACGAGCTCGCGCGTGCCCAGCGCCGCAACATAGAGATACCGATTGTCGTCAGACACCACTATCCCGTTAGGTCCAGAAAGCTCGGTACCGATAACCACTTCAGGCTCACCACTTGGTCGCCAGACTACAACGCCACCCTTGACCTGACCCGTCACAGAGGCTGCAATGCCTCTCTCCCACTCCATGAATTGCGTCGTTGCAAACCCGCCATCGTCTAAGATCGCAACGCTGTTATGCATTATGGATTCGTCTAGCGGCACACAGCCTCGCCAGGTTAGTTTTGCGTCGTCACCCGCTAGTTCCAGATCGAAAATTTCAATAGCTTCTCTTGCGCCATGACTCGTTATGTACAAATCAAACATATCATCGGCGGTTTCTCGCAAGGCAAGGCCATGGGCCGAAAAATTAGTGGTATCAAATGGGCCCGTGCAAGTCGGATAGGAGTTGCTATCTAAATCCTGGGAAAAATTAGCGGCACTAACCAGATCGTGCCAACCGTTATCTTGAGTATCGATCAGATAGAGGTGTCCATTCACCCCGTCTCCGCTCATGCCTGAAGTCAGGATAAATCCGCTGTCGCCGACGCTGAGCAAATCTTCGGCGTTCATCAAGCCGCAGATATAGCTGATTCCAGAATCAGCAGCGCACGCGTCGGACTGCTCTGCGGCGATGACTTTGGCTGAAAGAAACAGAGTAACGCTGAAGACTGCAAGAACACTGGTGATAATCGATTTCATAGTTATTTCTCGTGAGGGTTTATTTTCTCGCCTAGGTGATCAGATTCATCTCATCATCCCACTCGGCCTTAATGTTTCGCCGCGATTGATCAACGCACTTTGCTAACCACTCTGCGTCATAGCTTTTCCCGTGCCGCGCTAACACCGCATCCGGCACGCCATCCCAGATATTCGGCGTGTTCCCCACATAACCGAGATCGCGGAAACCTAACTCCGTGGTGTAGTAACCTGTCAGCGTCATATTTCGCATCAGTGAGAAAAAGGCGATGCCAGGTTGAAGGGCTTCGTCTTGAACATCGGGGTAAGCGATCGCGTCGCAGATTGCCAGCTGCTGCTTGTTGTCGGCCTCGACAAACCTTGCACCAAAATTGTCGAGCGAATAATTGTCGAGCCATGCGATACCGCCGCGCAGAGGCAATTTGTAGCGCTCTCTATCCTTGGCCATAAACTCGACAAAGTCCGGCAATCCGGCTGCCAATGCGCCACCATTTTCGTGATCCGATGGCAGGATTATGTCGCACAGCACTGCGATCGTAACGAGCTCGTGCTCACGAAAAAACGTTTCGGCAAAGAGCGCCGCATCGCGCTGTTTTTCCACATCGGTGCGCGCATAGGAATATTGCGTGGGAAGTCGTGTCCACGTAATCGCTTGCCTACCAGCCTCTGGTGCCACCGTGCAGCCTGTGCTCGCCAGCACTGCACCAGCAACAGGGGCTAGCATGAGGGCTTTGAGGACGTCTCGTCTTTCTACCGAATGCTTAGTCTCACTTCTCTCACTCATCGTGTGCCTCTAGATATTCTGCTGTTTCATCTGCTCGACAATGTAATCTGATGCGCGCCAAGACAGCGCAAGGATTGTCCACGTAGGATTCTTGTCTGCCTGCGAAACGAAGGTTCCAGCATCTACAACGAATACATTACTCGCGTCGTGAAGCTGACCAAACTCATTGGTTACTGAGGTCTTCGGATCGAGACCCATGCGGGTAGTGCCGACCTCGTGAATAATTTCGCCGGGTTTTGCGAGGCCGTAGTTACGTTCGGCACCCGGCTTGTCGCCGAGCAGTATCCCGCCCGAGGCTTCTAACAGCGCCTCCATAGAATCCTGCATATGCTTGGCTTGATTAATCTCATAGTCGGTCCATTGATAATTGAAGCGAAGTACTGGTATACCCCATTCATCGACTACAGTCGGGTCCAGCTCGCAGTAGTTATCATACTGCGGCACGCTCTCGCCGCGGCAGGCGATGCTCAGGCGAGCGCCGTAGAAGCGACGGATATCATCCCGCAGTCCGTTGCCATAGCCGCCGACTCGCTTGCCGAGATAGTCGTTGTATTGATTAGCCGCGAAACCAAACCCGTATGAGGGCATGCCCATGCCCCCACCGATCTCAAGGTGGTAACCGCGCGGAAAGTCCAGCGCCGCATTCTCTAGCCACCACGGCGTATAGACGTGCATACCACCCACGCCATCTTCGTTATAAATATCTCTGTTCATCAGCTCAGGCAAAAACGCTGCGCGGCTCGCGCCGGTGGAGTCGTGAAGATAGCGCCCGACATGACCGCTACTGTTGCCGAGCCCGTTCTGATGTTGCGCGCTTTTCGAATTTAACAGGATACGCGCACTGCTGCAGGCCGATGCCGCTAGGACAACAATTCGTCCATTTAGCGTGCATTCTTTTTTGTCCTCTTTATTTATGTAGGACACGCCCGTTGCCTTTCCGCGCGCATCGGTTAGCACCTCACGCACCATTGAATTGGTGTAGAGATCGACCCGCCCACCACGCAGTGCCGGATAGATGAGTGCAGTGCTAGATGAAAAGTCGGCGTGGATAGAGCAGGCGCGACTACACTGCCCACAGTAGTAGCAGACGCCGCGCTCATCGTTGATGCGCTTGGTTAGCATCGACTTTCGTGCTGGATAGACAGGCACATTGAGTTTGCGAGCACCGTCGATATAGTAAAGTTCGTGCAGCCGGGGCTTGGGCGCGGGCAGAAAGAAGCCGTCGGGGTCGTTGTAAAGCCCCTCGTTGCTGCCGAATACACCAATTAATTTATCTACCTTATCGTAATAGGGCTTTACGTCTTCGTAGCCTATCGGCCAGTTCTCGCCAAGGCCATCGATATCCCGACGCTTAAAATCCAACGGCCCAAATCTCAGGGAGATGCGGCCCCAGTGATTTGTACGCCCGCCGAGCATCCGTCCGCGCCACCACATAAACTCCGTATCGCCCTTTTGCGTGTAGGGTTCTCCATCGAGATCCCAACCGCCTATACAGGCATTGTAGTCGCCAAACGGTCTACGACGCGTGCTCGCACCGCGCCGAGGAGACTCCCAAGGGTTTCGCAGCTGTGTGCGCTGCTCATCAGCAGCGGGGTCGTAATAGCCGCCGGCTTCGACGAGCGCGACGGTGAGCCCTGCATTCGCCAACTGGTAGGTAGCCATGCCGCCACCGGCGCCAGAGCCGACGATGATGATGTCGTATTCTTTATCAGCCATGCTGCCTCTTCTTCTGCATCGATCAGACTAGTGTAGAGCGAGCCGCTTTCTACTTGAGCTTGTTGCGATCGTTTTTACTACCTTGACTAAGAAGCCCCAGAGTAAACCGTGTTGTCGCGATAGAGAAGTCACTCTCTGTTCAAGTAAATTGCAACATTCAAGCAAATATGATTATTCTTCTAGCTAAAGTTTTTTATCCACTCGCGTTTTGTAAGACTTATGAATTCTTTTGAGCCCTAAGGTTAAAGGTTTATTGCGACTCAGTACAAAAGGTCTAAAACAGCCGCTAGAATCGAACGACCTCTGCCCCATTCAATAATTAAAAGGACACGCCAATGAGCCTCAGTTTATCCACAAAAACAAAAAACACTCAATGCAGTGTGTTAATGCGAGCTTGCCTTCTTGCTGGCATTCTTAGCTTAGGACAAACTGCGAACGGTCAACAGCTCACTGGCACGGAGAACGGGGAGTGGCGCTATCTGGGCGGCGACGCCGGTAACACGCGCTACTCGGCGTTGAATCAGATCAACGCAACCAATTTTGCGGAACTCGAGCAGGCTTGGATTTGGCGCAGCGATAATTTCGGGCCTAACCTCGACTACTTTTCCCGTGCGACACCGATCTATGTCAACGAGACGCTCTATACGGTTGCAACACCCCGACGGCAGGTGGTCGCGATAGACCCCCGCACTGGCGAGAATCTGTGGACCTTCAGAGAGCCAGAAACCATCCGGCATCAGCGTTCGCCTCGGCAGGCTTATGGCAAAGGTGTCGCCTACGCTGAAATCGATGGACGCGGTGTCATCTACATCACAACGCCCGGATTCTTTTTATGGGCACTGGACGCGAAGACAGGACAGCCCCTAGAAAACTGGGGCAACGCATTCCCCGTCGGCGGCTACCCTAAAACCGGTGTGATCGATCTTGTGCCGCAATTGGTGAAGGATTGGCAACCTTGGCAGGACTACCTCGTGGGCGGCGGCGCCTACGACGCAGACTACGGCATCCCTCGCGAACTTGGCATGGTTACCGCGTCGGCTCCACCAATTGTCGTAAATGGCGTGGTTGTGGTGCTTGTGGGTCATCAGCCAAGCTATGGACAAACACGAATCGAGAATGTGCCAGGCGACATTATGGGATTCGACGCGGCGACTGGCGAGTTTTTATGGAAATTCCATTCAATACCAAGACCCGGCGAAGTGGGTCACGAGACTTGGCTCAACGATGCGTGGAAATTTTCGGGCGACATATCGACATGGGCGCCGGCGTCCGCCGACCCTGAGCTCGGCCTTGTATATTTGGTAACGAATGCCTCCACCGTTCAGTCCTATGCAGGGCATAGACCGGGCGACAACTTGTTTGGTGGTAGCGTGCTCGCTCTCGATGTAAAAACGGGGGAACGCCGCTGGCATTTCCAGATTCATCATAGCGACCAATGGAACTACGACCTTCCCACGCCTCCGATGTTGATGGACCTCACCGTTGAGGGTCAGCGCATCCCAGCGCTCATTCAAAATACCAAACAGGGTCTCGTGTTCGCCTTCAATCGCGAAACCGGCGAGCCGATTTGGCCCATTGAAGAACGTCCGGTCATGCAGACTGAGGTGCCAGGCAATTGGACTGCCGCAACGCAGCCGTATCCTACTTGGCCCGAGCCCGTTGACCCGATAGTCACCAACGGGCTTACCGAAGAGTTCGTGATCGACTACACGCCCGAGCTCAAAGAACAGGCGATGATGATTCTCAGCGGCTATCGTGTAGGCGGGCTCTATGTCCCTCCGCTTCCCCGTGATCACGACAATGAGTTCATAAACAACGTCGGCTGTCTCGGCGCCGGCAACGTGATTCCCCATCCTCCGGTTGGCGATCCCAGCACCGGCATGATGTTTAATTCCCATAGCCGTTCGTGCTTCGCCCCGGGATTTATGGTCCCAACCAATGGCGTAGACCGAGACAATCCCAACTACCCCAAACCCGGCGAAGGTGGTGTGACGCCCAATAGCACGCCAACAACAGGCCGCACGGTGGCGGCGTGGCGCCCAGGCGGCGGCGGTGGATTACCCACGATAGACGGGCTGAGACTGTATAAGCCGATGGATAGTCAACTAACCGCCTACAACATGAACTCGGGCGCCAAGGCATGGTCATTACCGGTAGGTCCAACGCCCGATGAAATTAAGAACCACCCACTATTGGCGGGCGTTGACGTGCCAGACACTGGCGGTCTCGGCTGGTCTATTCAGATGGTGACTGGCGACCTTCTGGTACAGGCGCGTGCGATGAGCGAAGGCGGTGTGCAGTTCGAGCCCGATGAAGATCCGCTCATGCTCAATGCACGAAATAAATTTACCGGTGAAATCATCGCGAGTGTCCCCCTCCCTGCCCCGGCGCAGTATGGAATGATGACATACAGTCACGACGGGAAGCAGTACATTGTGGTGCAGATTGGCAGTTCTCGTACCGATATGCCAGGCGCGTTGGTGGCCTATCGATTGCCCTAAACAGGGCCTATAAAGACACAAGAAAGACACAAGACTGTCACGAACATCGAGGCATAAAAAAGGCGGTGGACCGAAGGGTCTACCGCCTTTTTTGCTGGCTTTTAGGAGTTTAGACTCTAGTGACCTCCGCCACCACCGTCAGCCTTCGCACCAGGCAGTGCCATCGCAGTGAGCTTAGAACCTGTTTGCAAAATGATGTATTGATGACCATCGTGCATCCAAGAGCTCATGCCGTAGCGGCTGCGAGCAGGCACCTCGATGCGATCTAACTCAGCACCTGTTTTCTTATCGATCGCGTAGAGCAGTGCAGTTGTGCCGTCGTGATCGAGATCCGAGTAGATGAGCAAGTTCTTAGTTGCCACCATGGGCACCTGGTTACCTGTACCAGTATCGCCGATATCGACACCCTCGAGTGCTGGGCTATTGCGGATTCGGTCAGGCGTTTCACCCGTTGGAATCTGGAATGCAATCTCGCCAGTGTTCATATCATACGCCGTAATCGTGCTGTAAGGCGGCTTGAAATAAGGAATGCCGGACTTAAGGCGTGGCGGACGACGACCTGAGCGGTCATTCGCGTACAGAGCAAACGTCGCACCGGTAGGCTCGGCGATGCGTGCATCGGCCTCTTCGCCCGGAATAACACGCTGCCAGCTACAAGCGCGGGCAGATGAGACGTAGAGGTAGCCAGACGTGGGGTCGGCAACCGGCGGTGAGGTAATGTTTGCACCACCTCCGTCACCAGGACACATCGCAGCGGAGATTTTGCCGGAGGGGTCTGTGTCGTGAATCGGCGGATTAAAGAGTGGCCCCATGTCATAGTTAGCCATGACCTCGAGTGCTTCTTGACGAAGCTCAGGTGTAAAGTCGACTAGGTCGTCTTCCGAGATTCCCTGCATTTCGAAGGGTGGCGGCTTGGTAGGGAATGGCTGCGTAGTTGCGAGCTTCTCGCCCGGGACATTTGACGCGGGCACCGGACGGTCTTCCATTTCCCAGAGCGGCTCGCCGGTTAGACGGTCGAACGCGTACACAAAGCCTTGCTTTGTTACCTGCGAAACAGAGGAAACCTTGCCACGACCTGGAATGTCGAGGTCGAGCTGGATTGGCGCGGCGGGATTATCGTAATTCCAGACATCGTGTTTAACTGTCTGGAAATGCCATCTGCGCTCACCCGTCTCGGTATCGAGCGCGATCAAGCTAGTGCCAAAAAGGCCATCACCCGGACGGAAACCGCCGTAGTAATCTATCGTCGGTGGATTAGTGGGGATGTAGACGATGTTATTCTCAGGATCAGCTGTTAAGGGCGCCCAAGAGGAGACGTCGCCGGTCCACTTCCACGCGTCGTTTTCCCACGTTTCATGGCCGTATTCACCTGGACGAGGGATAACGTTGAATTTCCACTTAAACTTACCGGTTGTCTTGTCGTAGGCGAGAATGTCACCTGGGATATTCTCAACGCGCGCCTGTAAATAGCCCTGCTCGGCAGAGTTACCCACGATGATTGTATCGTTAACGACAATCGGCGGTGACGAGTTTGTGATATAGCCTGTCTCGAGTGGGATTCCCTCGTACGGGTCATAGATGTGACCCAGATCGGCGAGCATGTCTACTACGCCAGTCTCGGGGAAGCCATCAACAGGAACCTGACCACCAAATCCTTCGAGTGGGGCGCCTGTCTCGGCATCGAGAGCAACGAGGAAGAAGCCGGGGGTCGCGATATAAACAACGCCTTTGCCGTTAATGCGCGAATAAGCGATGCCCTTGCCGTAGGAGGCGCGCATCGAGTATTCCCAGCGGCGTGTGTTGGGTAAGCGATACGACCAAAGAGTCTCTCCACTCTTCGGATCGATTGCTACCACATGGCGACGGGCGCCAGACACGGTGAATAGTTTTCCGTCGACATAAGTGGGCGTCGACCGGCCCGAACGACCGCCAAAGCTTGCGCCATCCCATTCCCAAACCACTTCGAGCTCATGGAAATTTTCGGCAGATATCTCTTCGGCCGGCGTAAACCGCGTGTGGGCATAGTCGCCGCCGAGCGTAAACCACTCGGCTGTGTCTTCGGTAACTTTGTTCTGGGCCATACCCGCGCTAGGCGCTAGCCCAACGAGAGCGGCCAAACCGCCAAGACACGCGAGTCTCTTGAGCAGCCGAACCTGTGATGATGCAGAACGTGCTTTCATTATTATTGCCTCTGGAGGATCACGTTTAGGAAGGCTAACAATAAAAGGGGAGAGACAAAAATACAAGATCAAAAAAAGGGGGCAGACCTCATACAGCCATCACATCTGTTATACCGACGACACGGAAGCTGCTGCCTAGGGCAGCGCCATACTTGCGATTCGATCGCCCGACGCGCTCCCTAAATAAAGCCTGCCCGCGTGAGGCAATGCTACTGTCGCATAACCCATCGGAGCGCCACTGTGATGGAAGACCACTTCTGAGCTCATATCTGACGAATTAGCTTTCACAACCTGGAATTCGAGCAAACATGGGCCTGCGTGTCCGTCTTCACAACGCTCATTGACGGGGTCATTAAGGTGTGACGCAATCCAAAGCATGCCATCGGTATCAATTACCACATTATCGGGGCTTCGGACCGACACCTCCCCCTCTACGATGCCTGTTAGACGATCAACTTTAATGGTTTTGTTCGCCATATAAACGTTAACGAAAAGCTTAGTATTATCCTCGCTAACCGCGATGCCGTTCGGCATCATCTCGTCGGAATTTGGCAGCTTGGTGAACCCACTTTCTTCCTGCCACTCCCAGACCCATCCGATTTTTTCACCCGCGGTCAGTTGCGCAACGATTGTGTCGAAGGGCGTACTCTTATTCCACATATGCGTGACGAAAAAACCACCGTCTTGAAGTCCTGCAACATCGTTCATATACGCATCGTTGCCGGGCTTCGCGCAGCCCCGCCAGTCGAGCGCTGAGTTCAATCCAGCCGCGGTTAATTCGAAAAATTCAATCTGCTCGTCACCATGATTGACAACAAGCAGCTGATGGCGCCCATCGGTTCTGGTAATGAGGTCAATACCGTGAGGACTAAACTTAGACGCTTCTGGAGGTTGACACGACGCATCACCCCAGCGCGGCTCCCTCGGCTCCCAGTTAATTTCTATCGGTACGCGTTCTCCTCTCGTTATATCAAGCATCGAAAGCGTATTGGGCAAGTCAGACATAAATGCGCCCATCTCACTGACCAACAAGAATTCACCCCCGGGAATCACTGCAAGGTCTTCGGGATTCTTAAACCCGCAGTACGATAAAATCCCCGCGAGCTCATCGCATGAAACCTCGCCTTGAATGGCATTATGGACAGTAGTTGATGCGCCTGCCGAAAGTTGATCGTTCGAGCCAGAAGGGCTACAGCCAACGAGCACGAGAGCCGCAGTGGCAATAGAAAGGGAGAACAGAGATTTGGTCATAGCAGGCCTCAGAGCTTGTTTTTATTGCACTCCAGCATAGTACAGCTGAACTCCTATGCCTATCGATTAAGGGGGCTGATTAAAGGGCCGGTCAAAGGGGTCAGACCCCTTCTAGGAACTTGCGAATCGCAGGCATCACGCCCGGTTCATCGAGCAGAGGGGCATGCCCGCGTTTAGGCACTTCGAGCGTTTGGAAGTGTGCGTTACACTTACCCATTTCAGCGAGTGTGCGTGCACTCAGAATATCCGAAAATTCGCCTCGAAGTGCGAAGATTGGAATATTTTTCAGTCTGCTATAGAGATCCCACATCGCACTTCTCTGTGCCTCAGTAGCGGGCTCCGCAGCGGCGCTAAACAGATCGGCGATATGCTCATCATAATTGAGCATCGGCGCACTTCCCGCCTCGGCTCGGTAAAGACGCTTGGTAAACATGCGCCACTCGTCGTCCGACAGGTTTGGCAGCACCGCGCCGTGTAATTCCCTAGTCAGCGCAGTTGCCTCATTCCAGTCCGCGGGAGCAGTACTGGCGCTCACATAACGCCGAATTCTGTCCACCCCGGCAGGGTCTAATTCTGGGCCAATATCGTTCAGGACAATGCGCTCGACGAACTCAGGCCTTTCGTCTGCGAGCATCATGCTGACCAGCCCACCTAGCGAGGTGCCGATGAAACTCGCCGAATCCAGCGCCTCGCGTCGACAGAGCGTGTCGATATCACGCACATAGGTGCCGGGGTGGTAGTTCAGCGGATTGGGATCATAGGCCGATCGACCCCGACCGCGCAGGTCCACCGCGAGCAATCTAAAGTCGTCGGCTAGCTCTGCGCATAGCTCTTCGAAGTCGGCAGAATTACGGGTAAGGCCCGGCAGACAAATGACTGTTCGTGCAGAATTCTTATGGCCATAGTCACGGGCATAAAGGGTGAGCCCATCATGGCTTGTGTAAAAAAGATCAGAGTACTGAGCCACTGCTTAATTCCTTCCAGCAGCCTCCGCTCGCTTGCCGTTATAAGCACAAGCGAGGCGGTGGCCAGCAATGGTTGCGTCTAGAATTCGGCTGAAACGCCAAACGTCCATGTTCGAGGAGCACCGTAGAATCCTAAAATAGCATCCTCGAGCGCAGTCGCGGGGAAGTTGTACCCGCCTGTACGATACGTTTCATCGTTGATGTTGCGTAGGTGCAACGACGCACTCCAACGACCGCCTGGCGCGTACCAAACGGCACCTGCATCCCACAGCGAATAAGAGCCTTGATCTAGAATAGACGCCACCGCATCGAACATACGCGTCTCGGCTCTGTAAGAGTAAGCAGTGTTTAGCACGAGGCTGCCGTAGCTCCCGAGATCAGTGTTGTAGGTGAGGCCGAGTTGGCCATTCAGATCCGGCGAGTTCTGCATTTCCCAAGGGGCCACGGTTGCGCCACTCGCGTCGACATAGGGCTCCGCTACGTTACCAAATCTTGCATCTTGAACCGTTATGAACTCTGCGTTCAAGTAACCAACTACAAACTGTGCCGATAGGCCCTCGGTTACCTGCGCTATCGCCTCAAGCTCAAACCCGTTGATTTCGGCTTCGCCCGCATTGATTACTACAGAGGAGAAGAATGCGGGTGCCGGTGCAGGCGCCTGCACTGTCACTTGCATGTCTTCGAAGTCAGACTGGAAGGCGGTGAAATTCAAGCGCAGTCGATTGTCTAACAGTTGCGATTTGATGCCGATTTCATAGGTATCAACCGTCTCAGGGTCGTAACCTTCGCGAGCGATCGGATTGACGAAATCGTCAGCACGCATGTCGAAACCGCCCGACTTAAAGCCACGCGACCAGCTGCCATAGACCATCACGTCGTCGTTTAAGTCGTAGGACAATTTAAGCGACGGGTCGACTTGGCTCCAATCGTTGTTCGTTACATCCTTCGTATAAGCAGTTCGTGCAGCAAGGAGTGTGTCGTCAGCCGGATTGCCGAAGGTAATACCGGAACCTTGGTTAAGACTCCCCACCTTCGAGTTGCCGGTAATTATCAGGCTGCGGTTCACCGAGGCGGCTTTGTCATCATTGGTATAGCGAATGCCTGCCGTCAGCGTAGTGCGCTCGTTGATATCGAAATCACCGCTCAGATAGAACGAGGTGCTTTCAGTATCTACGTCGCCGAATACACCATTGTTAAACTGCGAACCGGTTAACACGCCAGTGCTGAACTGACCAAACAGCGCGTCAAAACCACCGGCGGCGTTACCGTCATAGTAAAAAACACCGCCGACGAGATTATAGTTCTCGCCGCTAAAATTAATCTGCAGCTCATGCGAGTCCTGCTCATCGCGATAGATCGCGGGCACCTCGAACGTATCGAGAGGCGTGCCATCAAAATCTATTCGAGTGTCGGTAGAGCCTTCCCTGCGCGCAAAAATATATTTCATCGCGAGGTTTTCACTGACTTCATAATTCGCCGTGAACGAAAGCCCCTCGGTTTCGACGCTGCTTACTTCCGACATGCCACACTGTGAGTCGAACACGCTATCGAGCGGCGCGAAGAAATCGCCGTTTGGCGCTGGGACTTTGTTTGGCGCAAACCGAGAGCCACATCGGTTGTTGGAATCATCCATGGTGCGGTCTGCCGCGAGGGTGAACGACAGGGCATCCGTTGCTAAATAGCGCAGAGACACGCGGCCGCTGATAACATCCTTATCGTAGTTCTCCTCTCGCCGCCGGAAGAGTCCTGTATTTTTGTCGTAATCTTTAAACTGAGTGCCGAAGCCATCGCGCTGCAGGCTGGCGAATGCACCGCCGATGAATAGCTTGTCGTCAATAAGCGATGTCTGGCCGCTAACGGTCACGTCTTGCTGGCCGTATTCTCCCGCGGCCACTTTGACTTTCGCTTTGGTCTCACCATTTAGCTGGCTAGTTACGTATTTAACCGCGCCGCCTATCGTGTTTTTTCCGTAAAGAGTCCCCTGCGGGCCGCGCAGAACTTCGATTCTATCGACGTCATAAACATCGAGCACTGCTGCCTGTGGCCGAGCGATATAGACATCGTCGATATAGATTCCAATACCCGGCTCGAATCCCCACAGTGGGTCCTGTTGGCCAATTCCGCGAATAAACGCGGTTAGCGTTGAGTTCGTTCCGCGGCTTTCCCGCATCTGTGTATTAGGCGAACTTTTCTCGATATCGACAAGCGTCTGAATGCCCTTCTGCTCGAGCTCTAAAGCACTATAGGCCGTCACCGCGATTGGCACGTCTTGCAGGTTTTGTTCACGCCGCTGAGCGGTAACTAGAATTTCCTCCAGCACCGTGTCGGCGGTCTGTGCAGAGGCAATGGAATTAATCGTGAGAGCGCTGGCGCCAGCGAGGGCTGCGCAGATCATTGTGGAAAGTTTCGACTTACGGAAAACTGTAGTATTCATAATGCACCCTGATGCGAGTGATTGATTTTCGAGCCGCGTCGAGTGTTCTCGCCACTGGCTCCTCCCCTTCTTATTGCTGCCGGCTAGTCTTTAACTAAGTGATCTATTGAGACGTTAATTGAGTGGCCAGCAGAGCACGATTCAACAATTGTTGAATGCAGAGTCACGATATTTCATCAATTGTTGAATTGTCAACCCAGACTCAAGGATTTTTTGATCTAGAACCAGATAATCGCAGGGCAAGGATTCCGACGAACGCATAAGCCAAGGATGCGAGAATCGCATAGCTCGCTGATATAGATGGGTTTTCAATACCAACG
>JALRKV010000007.1 GCA_023254735.1 Pseudomonadales bacterium
AGATCCCAGCGCGGCCCGCGGTGAGCATTTTTAAGGTAAGACACATCGATAATGTCGTAGCCAACCTTGACCAGTATTCCAGCAAGCACTGCATGCGGGATCTGCGAGGCAAACGGTGCCAAAACCACGACGATCGCGAGCAGCAGTAGACTGTGCACGATGCCCGAGATTTTGGTCTGTCCGCCGGTGCGGATATTAACCACGGTACGCATCGTCGCGCCTGCGCCGGGGATACCACCAAAGAAGCCAGCGGCCATATTGCCTAAGCCCTGACCAACTAACTCCCTGTTGGAGTTGTGCTTTGTGCGCGTCATGTTGTCCGCCACCAGTGACGTCAGCAGGCTGTCTATAGATCCTAACAGCGCGAGAATAATCGCTGCCTCCATCACAATCAGCAGGGTGTCTTGACTAAAACTCGGCATCAAGAAGCTCGGCAGGCCCGTGGGAATATCACCGAGTATCGGCGCGCCAGGAACGACCAGGCTGACGAGGGTCGCAATAATGAGCGCAGCGAGGGGTGGAGGGACAATCTTTCCCCATTTTTTGGGCCACTTAAAAACGATTAGCAGCGTAATCACCGCGATGCCAAGCGCGACAAAGTTGGGATCCATTACGGCCCCAGGAATAGCAGTGAGCGCGGGTATGGTGCCGCCGCCTTCGGGCTCGTGACCAAACATCCTGCTGAACTGCAGCGCGATGATGATGCAGCCAATGCCGCTCATAAATCCAGACACAACGGGATAGGGGACGAGCCTTATGTACTGGCCGAGCTTCAACACGCCGAACAGGATCTGGAACACGCCCGCCAATATGACCGTCGCGAAGACCAGCTCCGCCTCACCGTTTAGCGTGGCATAAACACCTGCGAAAACGACGATCATCGGCCCGGTAGGTCCCGAAATCTGGGACTCAGTACCACCAAAAAGTGCAGCAAAGAATCCGACAAAGATGGCGCCATAGAGTCCCGCTATCGGGCCGGCACCGGATGCCTCGCCAAACGCCAACGCGAGCGGCAAGGCAACAACACCGGCGGTTAGACCCCCGTAGAGGTCTCCGCGAAGATTATCTAATCTGAAATTAAGCATGGTTTTCTCCTTTGAGATCCGCCATCTCTTTTAGCGAGCTTGGCGGCAGCCTATTGTTAGGCGTTTGCAGCGGCTTTCGCACTTGCTTCGATAAGCGCGGCATAGCGCTCTTCTATCGAAACAAATTCGCGCCGGCTGTCATCGTAAGCGGCTACTGTGCCGTGCTCGATGTCATAGACCCAACCATGCATATCGATTTCGCCCGTGCCCAGCTTTGCAGCAACGGCCGGATGTGTACGCAGGTGGTCGAGCTGTAAAAGAACGTTTTGCTTCGTCACCGCGTCGAGCTCAGAGGCCGATGCCTGGCCGTGCTTCGCTTTGACAATTTCGACAGCAGCGCGCGAGTGATCGAGCCAGTCTTGCACGTGAGGTAGGTCGGCAAGCGCCGCAGTATTGAGCGCTCCTTTCATCGCGCCGCAGTCTGAGTGGCCGCACACAACGATGTGCTTGATGCCGAGCACGGCAACAGCGTATTCGATCGACGCAGTAACACCGCCAGCGACTCGCGTATGCGGGGGCACGATATTGCCTGCATTGCGGATGATAAACAGATCACCAGGCTCGGTCTGCGTAACCAAGTTGGGATCGATGCGCGAATCGGCGCAGGTGATAAACAGGACTTCAGGACTCTGCCCATTCGCGAGCTCTGCAAACAGTGCTTTCCGCTCCTCATAAGAAGAAGATTTGAATTGCACCAAACCGGAAATGACTTTTTCCATGACTAGAACTCCTAAGCTAATGAATTACTGGCTTTGTGATAACAGTTTCGATGATAGACACGAACCATTGATAAGCATTAGTCATTTATAAAAGATTAGTGATAGTATTTATCTATATACACTAAAACTAAGGTATAAAGGCCCTGTGACTAAATAGGAAGTCATCTGAACCGCAACTCTTCGACAGGAGTCCCTTAGATGGAGTCGATCGACAAGTTAAGCCTAAAGCAAATTCGCTATTTCGCCTCAATTGCGGAGCATGGAAGTTTCCGTCAAGCAGCCCTTCGTTTAAACGTCACTCAACCGACATTAAGTAATCAAGTCGCGAGCCTAGAAGAGCTCTTAGACGTTCAGCTGTTTGAGCGCACACGCAGCGGCACCAGTCTGACAATTGAGGGCCGCGAACTGCTAACGGGTGCGCGCAGGATCATAGAGGAGGCGCATGGCTTCGCGATGCAAGCGGGTTCGCTGTCTGGAGGCGGCGCGGGCACGTATCGCATGGGAGTGACACCAACCCTCGGGCCCTATCTGCTACCCCACATTCTGTCGCCTATTCATGCAAAGTACACCGATCTCAAGCTCTATGTACGAGAGGATGCTCCGAGCGATCTCGAATACGGTCTACTAAACTCTCAGCATGACTTTATTCTTAGCACCCAGCCCATAATGTCGAGCAGCCTCGTTGTAGTGCCCTTGTTTAGAGAGCCACTTAAACTGGCCATCTCACGTGACCACAAGCTCGCCAACAAAAAAACAATTAATCGAATGGATCTCTTAGGCGAGCAGGTTCTGACTATTGGCGAGCACCATCTTTTCCACCGTCAGATAACCGAGCTCTGTGAAAAAGTTGGTGCCGAGGTTAGGCGCGATTATGAGGGCACTAGCCTCGACACGTTACGCCAAATGGTGGTGATGGGTATGGGAATCGCTTTCCTGCCCGCGCTATACGCGAAATCAGAAATACGCGACGAGAAAGAACTGCGAGTCGCCGACGTAGAAGGCGTGAATGTTATGCGGAATCACGCCTTGGCATGGCGAAGCACTTCGCCACAACGTCATTTTTACAAAGAGTTGGCCACCGAGATTCAGAAAATCATACGAGCAAATCTGAGCTCGGTGGTTATTCCGATTGGGTAGAAGTTAGACTAAAGTTTAGCGAACCACAGTCACCGGCACATACGCATTAGACCAACAGCACTGGTTATCGAACTGGCTATCGTCGGCCTCGAAGTTATCTACCCGCAGGCGAATAATGTAATCGCCCGGCACCGCGAATGTAGCCTCGGTTGCTACCTCGCTCCAGCCGTTGCTGCCGGCCGAAGCACTCTCGCCCTCGCTATCCGCACGCTCTTTACCCGTGATGCTAGGTTGTGAAAAGGTGGGCACCGCTGGACCCTGGTGCATAATCCACTCTGTGCCAAGCGGCACGGTCAAACTCTTGTTCTCGGGATACTTCGCCCGCACACCTCGGTCCTGAATCAATGCAGAAAGAGTTACGGTCTGCCCGACTCGCGCCTCAACCCTGTCAGCATAAACGCCCTCTCTTCCCGTAGACTCGGCGCCCGACTGACTAAACCTAATCGCAGGATTCAGTGAACCCAACGCGCCGCCGTCGTTACTCATTTGATAAGCCATTGTGGTCGCGCGACCGGGAATCGAGTAACTGTATCCGTTATGGGAAAGATGCCAGACAACCTCCGTGTCTTTCTGATCAGCAGGGACAGTAACCGCAAACACGCCTCGCTCTTGAATTCCCACAAAGCCCCGCCGCGTGTAACTGGGGAAATGAGTAGGTTGAACGCCGTCGAATTCTGCCGGCTCGATTCTGTTATTTACACCAAGAGGGATATTGACGATTTCTTTAGAATTTTTGTTCGCGAAACCAAAGATCATTGTGGTGGTGCCATCTTCGTTGCGAATCCAGCCGTTAAACATCGGCGCAATTGCATCACCACTCGCCTTACGAGAGGCGAGTGGATAATTGCGCAGATGTTCGGGTAGCTGAGCGCTCGCAATACCGGCATAAAGCACGGATGCGAGCGTCGCTGCGACGAGTGGCGCGATTGTAGATCTCACTTTCATTGAGCACCTCCCGCGACAAGCGCCTGCGACTTAAGCAATTCCTGCTGCTCGGCAAGCATCTGCTCATAGCCTGCTTCGTCGAGATGTGTAAGTGCTATCCAAGCATGCGACATTTCATCGGTTGTACGCTGACCTGCACCAACCCATTGATCGGGGTCTGGGTTGCGAGGATTACCTGCCGTGTTGTCATACCAGGCGGTCAACACAAGTGTCGCACCTGCAGGAATCAATGGCTGAAAACCGTCTTCGTAAGTGTGGCTATGGTTCCATCCCGCGTTCCAATTCGAGGCCTGACTTAACACCTCGCGAGAACCAGTTGCAGGGTCAAAAACCTCAAGCGCCATGGCAACGCCACGCAGATGCATATGCGGCTGCCAGCTGTCGACGCGCACGGGGTGATCGAAGGAATGGAAGCCTTGTGTCATCAAAGTGCCATGTGGTGGAATCAGGAAGTCGCCTCCACCGTTTAGATTGTAGGCCCTGAGGTCCTGAGGATACGCGTCTTCTTCGGTGAAATTATCCTCCTCGTCGTGATACCAAATACCCACCGTTACCTGATCGTTAGGGACGGCGTTACCATCGGGATAGTAATGAACTTCCCAACCTACCTTAGAATCCTCGGGAACTTTACGACAAGCACCCTTGGGAACCATCTCACCGAGCTTACCAAAGGCGAATTCTGACAGGCGGTCGCCGCGAACCCACTCGCCCATTTCGTTCTTGACCATAAAGTGAGAGTTAGCATGGTGCGTTGAGCCGTGCGCCGCCTTCGAGGGCAGCGTCTCGACAGCCTTTATACAACGACTTTCGGTGATACCGGAATCCACTTCGGGCTTCCACCAAAGATCCTGGCCTTCCGCAGGGACGTCCCAAGCAGAAGATTTAACCGTGTGATCTGGCGGACCTAACTCTGCTGCAAGGCGCCATTCACCCACCGGCGGATATTCTCTGGCGGGGGGAAGATCTTCAGCACTGCCGAAAGGTGCTCCCTGATTCACCCAAGCCACAATCGTATCGATATCTTCCTGCGCCATGCGCCAGTCGCCTTTCAGATGCTGAACGCCGACATCGCTATCGTACTGATACGGAGGCATTTCGCGCTGAGAGACTCTTAACTGAATGAGCGGCGCCCAAGGACGCACCTCTTCATAGCTCATAAATGACATCGGACCAATCTGACCGGGCTGATGGCACCCTTGGCAATTGTCTTGAATTATTCGCGAAACCTCTTTCGCGTACGTCACCTTCGCGTGAGGCTCCTCTGCCAAAACGGAAGCCGACATAACGCCAACAGCTCCAATCAACCCTGCTGATGCTAATAATTTCATTGTCCTCTCCATGCCTTTACGGTCTTGTAAAAATGAGATAGGCAGATAGATTAAGACGAATGAAAACCGAAGAATTGATCTTGATCAGCATTTCTGAAGACGGAAATGCGCCGTCACAAATTGTTAAAATTCGAGAAAAGATGAACCAAACCCTCTTCGGAGTAGAGGGCTTGAGGGCTAAAGCGCATGGGTCGGTGGGCGGGTGGGTCGGAGGGGCTTTGCGGCGAGGATCCTTATCGGACTGCTCCGTGAAAATCCCTAGTGCGCAGCAGTGCTAGGCTTTAATCCATCGGCGCTAAGAAACACTTGTTCGACGTCTATGCTGTCGAAGCGATAGTGCTGATTGCAGAACTCGCATCTCGGCGTCGCGTACTTCCCCGGCGCGCATTTATCGCACCATTCGCGCGCGGTTATCGTTTTCGTTCCATCACTTGCCGATACATAGTCTTTCGTATACGATACCACCGGAGAGCGCGTCAATG
>JALRKV010000063.1 GCA_023254735.1 Pseudomonadales bacterium
CGACGCGTCGCAGGAATTTTCGCGCGGACTCCCTCTTCCCTTGAAAATAGTCACCCCCGCACCTATATTCCCTCGGTCTGCGTGCGAAGGCACTCTCTGCTCAACAGAAAAAGGAAGGCAAGCGATGATTGAGATCACTCATCTAAGCAAACAGTTCGAGCAATTTACCGCCGTCGATGACCTCAGCTTTAAGGTTGCAGAAGGCGAAGTGCTCGGGTTTCTCGGTCCAAATGGCGCTGGGAAATCGACAACGATGAAGATTATTACCGGCTTTCTCGCCCCAACCTCAGGCTCGGTAACGGTCGATGGCCACAATCTAGCAACAGACGCACTCGCTGCAAAGGCGCTGATGGGCTATCTGCCCGAAGGCGCGCCGTCATATGGTGATATGACGACACTCGATTTTCTCCGCTTTGTGGGTGAGGTTCGTGGCTACCGCGGCGATGAGCTCGTTAAGCGCGTCGGGCGTGTGCTCGCAGAGGTCGAGCTCGAGAAGGTCGCCTTGCAGAAAATCGAAACGCTGTCTAAGGGGTTTAAACGCAGGGTCGGCCTCGCACAGGCGATTATGCACGACCCAAAGGTGCTGATTCTTGATGAGCCAACCGATGGTTTAGACCCAAATCAGAAGCAGCATGTACGCGAACTAATAAAAAATCTTGCCCGCGATAAAATCGTGATCATCTCCACTCATATACTCGAAGAGGTATCCGCGGTTTGTACTCGCGCGGTGATCATCACCCAGGGTCGATTAGTCGCCGACGGAACGCCCGCTGAGCTCGAAGCGAGCTCCAAATATCACCAAGCCGTGAGTCTGCGCTTGGCGCAGCACACTGACGTGAGCGCCCATCTCGACTCGCTCTCGGATGTCGCAGGCATCGAGATTGACGCCGAGGATGCGCTCAGCATGCGCATATTGGCACGTCCTGGTAAGTCGATTTACGGTCAGGTCGCAACCCTCGCGCAGGAACAAAACTGGCCGGTTGCGGAAATGACAGTGGCCCGTGGACAGCTAGAGGATGTTTTCAAACAAGTAACCGCAGGAGGAGCACGCCGTGGGTAATCTCAGCGTTATCTTCAAACGCGAGCTAGCAAGCTATTTTGCGACACCGCTCGCGTACATTTTTATTGTTATTTTTCTGATTACAAATGGCATTTTCACGTTTGAACTCGGCGGATTCTATTTGCGTGGACAGGCCGATTTATTGCCGTTTTTTAGTTTTCATCCTTGGCTTTACCTGTTCATGGTTCCTGCCATCGCGATGACACTGTGGGCTGACGAGCGCAAAACCGGCACGATCGAATTGTTGCTGACGCTCCCAGTGCGCCTCAAAGATGCAGTGCTCGGAAAATTCCTCGCCGCGTGGGCACTAATGGGAATTGCGCTCGCGCTCACGTTTCCCATTTGGATTACAGTCAATTACCTCGGTGATCCTGATAACGGCGTGATAGTAGCGGCTTACCTCGGCAGTTGGTTTATGGCCGGTGGCTTTTTAGCTATTGGCTCTTGCATGTCAGCGGCGACAAAGAATTCTGTTATTGCGTTTATCTTAACCGTTAGCCTCTGCTTCGTTTTCGTAATTATGGGGTCTCCTATCCTGCTTGAAGCTTTCCCCGCCTGGGTACCGCAGGTGGTGGTGGATGCCTTCGCGGCGATGGGGTTTTTGACGCATTACGACTCGATCGCCAAGGGCGTATTAGACCTTCGCGATTTGCTGTTCTTTGCCGTATTCATCAGCGCTTGGCTTGTTGCGAGCGCTATCGTTATCGAAATTAAGAAAGCAAACTAGGAGGAGACTGCAGATGACTAAAGCTAAGTTTCTATTCTCGGGCACGGGCCTCCTTTCTGTCGCGGTATCGCTACTCATTGCGGTAGGCCTAATTAGCGCATTTCCGAGCGTGCGCATCGATCTAACCGAGGACGAGTTGTTCTCGCTTGCAGATGGCACCCGCAACATCGTCTCTGGTCTTGAAGAGCCAATTGAGCTCATCTTTTTCTATAGCGAATCGGCAACGGAGGACCAGCCGCAGATACGCAGCTACGGTACACGCGTGCAGGAGTTGCTCCGCGAGATAGTTATAGCGAGTAACGGCAATCTGTCGCTTAGAATCGTGGATCCAGAGCCGTTCTCGGAAGAGGAAGACCTTGCAACACAGTATGGAGTTCAGCCTGTCCCCGTTACCCAAGGCGGGCCGGGGATCTACTTTGGTCTCGTCGCCGCGCAGCTAGACAACGACCCTGCGCTGCAAGTGTCCGAAACGATGCCGCTGATTCGTCCTGATCAAGAGCAGTTTCTAGAATACGAGTTTATGAAGCTGGTTACCCGCGTAGCGAATCCAGATCTACAGGTTATCGGCTTGCTTACGACACTCGACATAGACGGCGGTTTCGATCCTATGACGGGGCAGGCGACACAGCAGTGGATGATTACCGATTTCATTCGTCAGCTCTATGAGCTGCGCCGCATAGCGACCGAGGCCGAGTCAATCGACGATGATGTCGACATACTGATGATTGTGCATCCAGAGGGTCTCTCCGAACAGACGCTCTACGCGATAGATCAGCACGTGATGCGAGGGGGCAAAACGCTTGTCTTCTTAGACCCGACCGCTGACTCGATGGTGTCTCGTTCGGCGCGCGGCTCGATGATTCCAGCCGGAATGCGCTCCGATCTACCTGGGTTGCTCGAGGCGTGGGGCGTCGACTACTCGCCAGACAAAGTGCTTACTGACAACACACTCGCCCTGCGAGTGCAGATGGGCCAGGGTTCGCGCCCGGTTGCGCACATCGGTATGATCGGCGCGAATCGAACCGCGCTTGCCGAAGACGACATTATTACGCGACGCCTCGAAAATCTAAATCTTTCGTCAGCGGGTGCGTTAGCACCGCGTGAAGGCGCGACGACGCGTTTCGAGCCTCTCATTCAGTCGTCGAGCGACGCGATGTTAATGGACGCCTCTCTACTCGAAGATGTTTTGGACCCATCAGTCTTATTCGACGAGTTTGTTTCGGCAAACGAGCGCTATACAATCGCCGCGCGCATTAGTGGCGTGATCGCGACAGCGTTTCCTGACGGGCGGCCCGTGAGTGCGAGTGCAGAGTCTGAGGCGACCGAAGATGAAGCTGTCGCGGATGATGCCGGTAGTGAAATCGAGAGTAGCGAAGAGGAGAGTACCGAGATCGATCCACTGCAGGGACATCTCGCTCAGACCGACGGCGAGACAAACATTCTAATCTTTGCCGACACCGACGTTCTGACCGACCGTCTGTGGGTACAGGTCGCGCAGTTCTTAGGGCAAAGAATTCCCCAGCCCTATGCCAATAACGGAGATTTCGTTATTAATGCGCTCGACAATCTCAGCGGCGGCGCCGACCTTGTGAGTATCCGCAGCCGAGGTCGTTATTCTCGACCCTTTGAGCGCGTTGTTAAAATGCAGCGCGAGGCTGACGATCGCCTGCGCACCGAAGAGGCAGCGCTGCTAGAGAGACTCGCTGCAACCGAAGAGCAGTTGGCTGCGCTGAACACGGGTGAGAATGGCCAACCACTGGGTCAGCTAACACCCGAAATTCAGGCTGAAATAGATCGATTCAACGCTGAGTTGCTCGACACTCGCCGTAGCCTCCGCGACGTGCAGTTTCAGCTTACAGCTGATATCGAAGAGTTAGGCTCTAACCTGAAATGGTTTAACACCGCAGCGATTCCGATGTTGCTTACCGTGTTAGCCCTGTTTATTAGTTTGACACGCGCGCAGCGTCGCCGCGCGGCGGCTCTGCGTTAATCCGACTCGCTCTGGGTTGGCCTTTGCAGCACTCGCACACTGATGCGAGTGCCCTTGCCGAGCTCGCTCTTGATCTCGAGCGAGCCGCCATGGGCCTGAGCGATAAGGCGGCAAAGATAGAGCCCAAGGCCAAAGCCGCCCGTGTTTCGCTGCCTCGAACTGTCTGCGCGGTAGAACGGTTCGCAGACCTGCTCGATATGCTCCGGCCCAATCCCCTCGCCTTGATCTTCGACTATGAGAGTTGCACTGGCTTCGTGAAAAATCACCTCGACGCGAAGAGGATTATCCCGTCCGTGTCTAATGGCATTATTAAGCAGATTCGTCAGTAGCAGGCGGATACGTAATTTGTCGATAAAAAATTCTCGATCCTCAGGCGGCAGCACAATCTCGAGCCCGCCTTCGTAGCTAAAATATTGGTCAACAACAGACTCAACAAACTCCGCAAGCTGCACCGGTTCGGCTGAGAGCGCGGTGTGTTCGTCGTTGAGTCGTTCGGCTTCGATGAGGTCGCTAATTAAGTGATCTATCTCGTCGATGTCTTCGCGCAGATTCTGCTTTTCAAGACTGTCAGGCATGAATTCAAGGCGTAGCTTCGCCTTGGTGAGCGGCGTGCGTAATTCGTGACTAATGGCGAGTAGAAGCTGGCGTTTCGCTTCGAGCATCGACTGCAGCGAGTCGGCCATGTGATTGATACTGTCGGTCAGCGCGCCCAACTCATCTTGGCGCTCATTGTGCACGCGATAACTCAGGTCTCCGCGACGGATTCGTTCGGCGCCTCGCCGCAGCATGCGCACGGGGTCAAGCAGGCGATTGACCATAAAATAGTTAACGAAAAGCACGAAACCTGCGAGAGCAAGGCCGATGTAGAGCACAGCTAAGTTTGCCGCGCTGTCGTCTAGCGAGCGCTGGTAGAGGTAAAAATCATAGCCATCGCGGCGTACGACAATCATGTCCTCATTGTCGCTTGAGCGAATCTCAGCATCGTCGGTAAGTGTTCTAACGAACGTCGAATCGTCGAGGTTTAGTCGATTATCGCCGTCCGAACTCCAGCGCATGATCGGGTTGCGGATGTTGATGCTCCAGTCGAGTTCCGCCGCAAGTCGCATCGCGTTGCTCAGATTGGGCGGCGTACCAATGTCCTCGATGATGGATTCGACGTTGCGCGCGAAAAAATCTGGAATAGTTTCTATCGCACCGCTGTCGCGAGTGACGGTCTGAATAGACACGGATATGATAATGAAAAACATTAACACCGTGACGCTGAAAATCGCCAGCAAGCGCAGGAAGAGAGAGTAGCGTATTGTTTGCAGTAAGGCTGCCACGGTGGTTAGCGCTGCTCGCCAATAAACGTGTAACCGCGGCCCCAGACTGTCTTGATAAAGCGAGGCGTCTTAGACGTATCGCCGAGCTTGTGACGCAGGCGACTAACGAGGGTATCAACTGCGCGGGAGAAAAGCTCAGCATCAATGCCGCGAAGGCGGTTCATCAGTTCGTCGCGTGTAAATGTTTTGTTCGGATACTGCATAAATAAAATCAGCAGTTCGTATTCCATGGTCGTCAGATCGAGGACGACCTGGTCGAGTTTGACTTCGCGTCTCGAGAGGTCAACGTCGATTCCGTTGATCGGCTTGATATCCCGCATCGAGGCATCGTCGCCACTTCGGCGGAGGATGTTGTGGATGCGCGCGACGAGTTCCCGTGGCTCGAAAGGCTTCGGAAGGTAGTCATCAGCGCCAAGCTCTAAACCGACGATGCGGTCGGTGACTTCGGCATGAGCGGTTAGCATCAAAATGGGTAGCTGACCGTAGATGGACGATTTAGCGCGGATCTCTCGGCATACCTCGAAGCCATCTTTCTCCGGCAACATCACGTCGAGAATAAGAAGGTCTGGTTTGAGCTTCTTAATCATCTCCAAGCCTTTGCTTGGTGCTAGCGCAACGTGTGCCTGCATTTCATAGCGGGCGAGATATTGAGTAAGCAAATCCCCAAGGTTCTCGTCGTCGTCGATGATAAGTATTTGTTTCATCTTATGTTCCACTTGTCACAGGCCTCGAAATGAGGCGACTGAGCGACGTAACTGCGGCACGCCTTGCCGCAAGTCCAAGCCATTTTGGGTCGCTTTTGGTGAAGCCTGCATAGTACGAATTCGGCTTGCCTAAATCAATTGTGTAGTATGATGACCAACAATCAGAGGCATCCACACCCTGTCGATAAACTCCACCGTGAAGACCGTCAACCCAAGCGTCGTAATTAAGCCTTAAAGCAATCCCTCGAAATGCCTCTATGATCTCTCTCAATAATATTACCCTCATGCGCGGCACCCAGACGCTTATTCGAGAAGCGAGCGTCCTGCTGTCGAGTGGTCAGCGGACGGGTATCATCGGTCGCAATGGCTCTGGGAAAACTAGTCTTTTTAAAGCGCTCGCGGGCGAGATCCAGCTCGAACAGGGCGAGATAGAGATGCCCAACGGGCTGCGCACCGTATCGATGGCGCAGGAGACGCCAGCCAGTGATCGAACCGCGCTAGAGTTCGTCATAGATTCGCATGCCGAGTTCAGAGACCTTGAGAGAAAAATCCAAGCAGCCGAGGAAGGACATAACGACGCGCTTTTGGTGCGACTGCATGCAGAGATGGAGGAGCTTGGCGCTTACGATATTAAGAATAAAGCCGAGCAGTTGCTGTCTGGACTCGGCTTTGACACCGCGCAATTTTCTAGCACGGTAGGCGAGTTTTCCGGCGGTTGGCGAGTGCGCTTGAATCTTGCCGCCGCGCTTATGCGCCCATCCGATCTGCTCATGCTCGACGAACCGACAAACCACCTAGACCTCGAGGCAACCGTCTGGTTAGAGCAGTGGCTGCGCAGCTACCGCGGCACTATTCTGGTCATCTCCCACGACCGTACCTTTCTCGATGCGGTAATCGATCATGTGATAAGTCTGGAAGGGGGTTCGCTCGCCCTTTACCGCGGTAACTACAGTGCCTACGAGCGCCAGCGCGCCGAGCGCATGGCCCTGCAAGCTGCGCTTTATGAGAAACAGCAGCGCAGGCGCGGCGAGATAGAGGATTTCGTTCGGCGTTTTAAAGCAAAGGCTAGTAAGGCCAGACAGGCACAAAGTCGACTCAAAGAGCTCGATCGGATGCAGGACATCGCACCCGCCCATGCTGATTCTCCGTTTCGTTTTTCGTTCCCCGCTGTTGAAACCGATAGCGGCTACCTCATGCAGATCAACAAGCTGGCGTTTGGTTTCGATAAACCCTTGGTCGATCAGGTGACGTTTTCGATACGTGGCGATTCGCGATTTGGTCTGCTCGGCTTCAATGGCAGCGGCAAGTCGACGCTGCTGAAAGTTCTCTCCGGCTCACTTAAACAAATGGCAGGGGAGATGATCGCGGCAAAGAAGCTTCGCATCGGCTACTTCGCCCAGCACCAAGTTGATGAGTTAGACCAAACGGCCACACCGGTTGCGACCATTCAGGCGCTTGCGAAAAAAGATCCGACGCTCAAGGCGACAGAGCAGGTTATTCGCGACTATCTTGGCGGTTTTGATTTTCGCGGTAGCCGCGTCGATGAGTGTATCGAGCATTTTTCGGGCGGAGAGAAGGCGCGACTCGCGCTGGCGAAGGTTGCCTGGGAGCGTCCGAATCTACTGCTGCTCGATGAACCAACGAACCATCTGGACCTAGAGATGGTGCATGCGCTGACCGTCGCGTTGCAGGAGTTCGAAGGCGCGGTAGTCATCGTTTCCCACGATCGTCATCTGCTCGCCAATACTGTTGACGAATTTTTCTCGATCCATAAAGGCCATTTCGCCGAATTCGATGGCGACCTCGCCGACTATGAGCGCTGGCTTGCTCGCTATAGCGAACAGTCTTCGACGAAGCCAACGGACAACAGCCCGTTAGTCGACAATAGTGCTGCCGATAAGAAAGCACAGAGGCAGCAGGCTGCGGCTCGAAGGGAGCAGTTAGCTCCGCTGCGAAAACAGGTTAAGGCGCTCGAGACTGAGATGGAGAAATTGCAGTCGCGTCTTGCAAAGATCGAGGACGAATTAGGCGACGAGGCTATTTACGCCGAACACAATAAGGCCAAGCTCGCCGAGCGAGTCAAAGAGCAGGGCAGCCTAAAAGCGCAGCTGGACTCTGTAGAGGAGCAATGGCTCGAGCTGCAAGAAGCGCTAGAGGCAGCGCTCTAGCGGAGTGCGCGTGTATACTGTATGTTTTAGCGCGCTGCAGTGTGCAGAAGTGTGCAGACGCGAACCGATAAACCGCAAATCAACATACCACAGCGCGACGGACTAAAACTTGGCAGCAGAAATCGAAAACAGCGCGGCGTCAGAGCAACAAGCGAATGGTTTCGCCGCGAGCTGGGCGCTGTACAAACGCCTTCTGGCCTATCTAAAACCACAGCTGCCTGCGGTGTTCACCAGCATCATCGGCTTTCTCATCTTCGCCGCAACCACCCCACTCGCTGCGGCATGGCTTGGCTGGACTATCGATGCTATCGAGAACAAAGACCTCGACTGGCGCCTTTATAGCCCGCTTCTCTGCATTGTCATTGCATTCATTCGTGGGGTCGGAGGCTTCCTCGGCGGTTACTCGATCGCGCATGTTGCTAACACGCTGATTCATCGCATGCGCGGCCAGATTATGCAGCATACCCTCGAGCTTCCCGTTCGTTTCTTCGATCGCTCCGAGCCGGGACGTCTAATCTCAAAAGTGACCTATGACGTAAATCAGATCACGGGAGCGGTCACTAATGCGGTGACCGTTGTTTTGCGCGAAGGACTCACTGTTATTGGATTGCTCGCCGCGCTTTTCTATGTGGACTGGCAGCTGAGCCTCGCGTTCTTGCTCATCGCACCAGTCGTCGGGAAGACGGTGTCGATCGCGTCGCGATACTTCCGCCGTTATAGCACCCAGATGCAGGACTCGATGGGCGAAGTAACCCAAATCATAAGCGAGTCTATTCGCGGTCATCATGTGGTTAGAACCTTTAACGCGAAAGACGAGGTAAACACCAAGTTTGCAGCGGCGAGCGAGCGTAATCGTGCGCAGAATATGAAGATGGCGGGCACTGAACTTGTTAGCACACCGCTTATACAGCTCTTGGTCAGCGGCGCCATCGCGGGGCTTATCTGGTTTCTCATGGCACCCGAATTCATGCGCGACCGCTCCTCCGGCGACTTCGTTACGTTTCTGACAATGGCTGCCTCACTGGCGAAACCCATACGCCAGCTATCGCAAATTAACTCGGTCATCCAGCGCGGACTTTCTGCTGCGTCGAGTATCTTCACTTTACTCGATGAACCCGGTGAGGTTGATCTCGGCAAGAAGGAGCTGCCGCGCGAGATCGAAAAAATAGAATTCGACAATGTGCGCTTCACCTATGAACAGGGATCCGACACGCCGCTTGACGAGTTAGAGAGCGGCGGCGACATGGCTGTCGATGGCGTAAGTTTCGAGGTGGAGGCAGGGCAGACAGTAGCACTAGTCGGAAAATCAGGTAGCGGGAAAACGACGCTCGTGAGCCTGTTGCCGCGATTCTACGACTGCACCGAAGGCGAGATTCGAATCAACGGCAATGCGTTATCCGATTATTCACTGCAAAGCCTCCGCCATCAGATCGCAGTGGTAAGCCAAAAAGTTGTCCTGTTTAGCGGCAGCATACTCGATAACATCGCCTATGCCGCGGCGGAACCAATTGATCGCGACGCGGTAATCGAGGCTGCGCGTAACGCCCACGCACTCGAATTCATCGATCAATTACCCAATGGCATTGATACGCAAATCGGCGACGATGCGGGCATGCTGTCCGGCGGGCAGAGGCAGCGAATCGCAATCGCACGTGCGCTTTTCGACGACGCCCCGATCTTGGTTCTCGATGAGGCAACGTCGGCATTAGACTCGGAGTCTGAGCAGCATATCCAAGAGGCCTTGAGTACGCTTATGCGCGGCCGCACCACGTTTGTTATTGCCCATCGACTCTCGACGGTCGAAAGCGCCGATAAAATATTGGTGATGCAGGACGGCAAGATTATTGAAGCCGGCAGTCATAAGGATTTGCTCGCGCAAGGCGGACACTACGCCTATCTGTACAATATCCAGTTTGCCGAAACCTAGAGAAAACTCACACAAGAGTGGGCACCCGGCCGGCGGATATCGCCGAAAAAGAGTGATTAGAAGTTGATGCGTGGTGCGTTTTAGAGGGGACGAGGGATTGAGGGATTGAGGGATTAAAGTCCGTCCGCTTTTCGCTGATGCATCTCACGCAGCTTTGCGTATTTCATGTAGGTATAAAAAGCCGCGTTCATGCTGGTATTAAATCCCTCAAGGCCGTCAAGGAAATGCCCTTTGAACAGATAGACCTGCAAAAAGGTAATGGGGAACATAAGGACAATACTTGCGAGCGACGCATTCTGATTTTTGTCGAATTTATCTTCGGCTTTGAGCTCGCTGTAGCGGTTTGATTTAGTAAAGCGCTGACTCAGGCTCAGATTTTCATTGTGAAGGATTGTTGCTTGCGTTTTCTTGACCGAGCCAGTAATCGAAATGCTTTCGTGTACGCGTCTTACCTCGTAGTGTCCACACGATTTTCTGAAGAAGCGTATTAATCTGTCATTCTTACTGAAGTTCTTCGGCTGCTGTCCCCAGCGAATCAGTGTTCGATTAGATTCTAACGCGTCATGTGAATCGTCTGAGATTAGCGCACGGACTTCTTGCAAAAACTCCTTAGTTGGCACTTCATCTGCGTCTAGATTAAAAACCCACGGATGGCTGCAGAGCGACATAGCATAGGCCTTCTGCTCACTAAAACCTGGCCAGTCGTTGTGAAAGACGCGAACGTTTGGAAATTTTTCTGCGATCGCTAGTGTCTGGTCGCTACTGCCGCTGTCTACGATAATCACCTCGGCAAAATCGCACACGCTCGCGAGGGAATCGCCAATATTTTTTTCCTCGTTGAGGGTAATCATATACACACTTGCGGCAATTGTTTGATTCATGGGTGGTTCTCGTTTCTCGCATCTTCAAATGCCGGATCGCGCATGTCGATTGCCACTCTGGTGGCTGTTGCCGCACCGAAGACAATCTCGGGTATCAGTGAGGTGAGGCAATGATAATTGAATTCGCATTGCCATGCGTCGCAGTTTTTGCCGCAGCTTTTAGTGCCGCGCAGTAGGCGGCTATTCTTGCCAAGCGGGGCCCATATCGATTCCTTGCTCGGTCCGAAAAGCGCCACGAGATCCAAGCCAGCTGAGGCAGCAAGATGCATGGGGCCGCTGTCGCCTCCAACATAGAAGTGGGCTCTTTGAAAAAGTGCAACCAGCTCTGGATAGCCCGATAGGTCAAAGTGAAAGAGGCGAGTGTCATCGAGACGCTCAGCGATGCTTTCGATCATCCGCGTGTCGTCGCCGACGCCAATCATGACAATTTCCAGCCCCTGGGTTTTAAACATCGTGATCAGGCTGACGAAATAATCTACCGGCCACTTTTTATACTCTGCGCTCGCGCCAGGGTGAATAACGACGAATGGCGTCTTAATTGAGCAGCGTTGTAAAAACGCCTCTGTTGCATCGGCGGCTTCAGGTGGAAGCGAGTAGGGAAGTATGTTTGACGGAGCCTTGCCGCTAACAAGTACGTCGAGTATTTCACCAAACGCATTATAGCGGTGATTCTCGTAATCAAGCTTGCGCGGATTTGTATAGAACCGATGCGCGTTTTTACCGGTTGGCCCATAGCGATTTCTTGCGCCGCTGAGCCTGCTCAGTACGCCGCTGAAACGCTCGCCTTCCATATCTATTATGCAGTCGCTCGACGCGCTGCGTAGCTTTCGTAGAAAGCCGAGATAGAGCGAGAGTCGTGATAGAAATGAGCCTGGCTCTTTGAGGCGTTGGCGCGGATACTCGATAATGTTCACGGATGACGGAATGACTGTATCTGTGAGTGTCCGAAAACGGGCGTCGATGACTAGCGTTAGCTCGGGATACTCTTCAGCCACGCGCAGCACCCACGGCAACCCTAGGATGAAGTTACCTAGATAGTGCGTTGGAAACATGAGTACAGGGCTGCTGTGCATTGTTTAAATTCTTTGTGTTGGAATGAGGCCGCTCCACGCCAGAGTTGAATGAAGAAGCCATTGATCTCCTATATATCTGCCCACCAACAGTCAACGTGAGTGTCAATTTGCAGAATTTTTCTGCATTCTGTAAACACCGCTTGTTATTCTGATTGGCCCAGAGTGGCCTAGAGTAGCTTAGAGAGGCTACGGAGAGGTTAAAGAGACGCGAAAGATGGAAGAAAAAGAAAGTGAAGATAAACTCATGTCTGCTAAATCAAATGGCGAAGACGCTCGCGTGCCGAGTAAAAAGCGCGGGCTCGCACGCCTGTTGGCAGCAACCAAATACAGCGCTGAGGGACTGAGGGCTTGCTATAAAAGTGAAGAGGCGTTTCGCATCGAAATTTTTCTCTCGGTATTCCTCGTGCCACTCGCGCTTTTTCTGGGAGAAACGGCGCTCGAGTCGGCGATACTCCTACTATCCATTGCCTTGGTGCTTATCGTGGAATTGCTCAATAGCGCGGTGGAAGCGACGATCGATAGAGTGGGTCCTGGGTATCATGACCTTGCAAAGAAAGCGAAGGATATCGCATCGGGTGCCGTTTTCATTAGTCTGATTACTTTTCTGCTTGTCTGGGCGGTTCTGCTTCTGGACCGATTTTCTGCGGCGAATGTCTGAGCATCGAAGCGAGGTGCAGCGTAGGAAGAAGATGCGAGTGAGGCTAGCTGTCGCCGTAAAGATGCGCAGAGGGCTTGTCGCGCTGGGTTTTGAAACGGCGATGTAGCCACAGATACTGTTCTGGATACTGGCGGATGCGCGCTTCGAGTTCGTTATTTATTCGCCGAGCGTCGGCTTCGTCATCACCGCATGGAAAGCCTTCGAGTATTGGCCCGATCGAGAGGGTATAGCCAGAGTCGTCGGGATTACGCGTATGGGAGAAGAGGAGAACGGGCGAATTGTTCATGCGTGCGAATCTGCTTGTTGCAGTAATCGTTGCCGCTTCGACACCGAAGAAGGGCACGAACACTGAGTGCCTCTCGCCATAGTCTTGATCTGGTGCAAACCAAAGGGTGTCTCCGTCTTTGAGGCTGCGCATCGCTTGCCGGACATCCTCGCGTTCGATCACTCGGGCAAAGTGCTTGCCGCGGGAGTTTGTCATCACTGCCTCGATAAGCGGGTTTTTGTGCGCGCGGTAAGTGACATTCATCGGGTGGAAGAGGCTTAACAGTGTCCCCCCGAGCTCAAGAGTGGAATAGTGGCCGCCGATCAGTAACACGCCACGACCGAGTTTCATCGCCGCCTCGAGGTTCTCACTGCCTTCGATACTCACTCGGCTTCTAAAGCTCTCCGGATTTCTCGACCATGCAATGGCCGCCTCTATGACGCCGATGCCATTGGCGCGAAAGGTTTGGCGAATAAGCTGCTCCCGCTGCGCAGGGTTTAGCTCGGGGAAACAGAGTGCAATATTCTCTTCGCAAATAGCGCGGCGACGCTTGCCAAAACGGTATGCCAAAGCACCGATCCCCGCTCCGAGGCGCAGCTGCAGCGAATAAGGTAGATGGGCGATTAACCAGAGAATGCCGAGTCCCAGCCATGTCGGCCAGTAGCGAGGCCCCGCAAATTGGCGCAGGGGCGTGCGCGGCGTCTTCTGTTGTTCGGCGTTTAACATGTAGTGTCTAACTGGAAATTGATGAGCTGCAGCTGAGTGCGATCAAAGAGACTCGATTGTAGCAGAAGGCGTCAGCGCACGCGCAGCCTTGAATCTGGGAATTTAGCGCGCATGTTAGGGTCTAATAGCTGTGTTGGGTGGGCGTTGGCGTTAAATAACCTGCGTCCGAAATTCGCCCGGCACTCGTTGAAGAGTGAGCTTTAGAGGTATTTTATGATTCGCCACACAGTATCTTCTCTGCGCCAGGTGATTGGCCGCATCGCACCGATTATTATGCTGATAGCCTCTACGCTGTCGTCGGCAGTAGCGTGGGGAAGCGATGCATCGGGCTCTGCGGGAATGACTTCGCAAAGCTATGCCGAATTCCACACCGACGACGAAACCAACAATATCGATATTTTTAAACGCGCGAGCGCCTCGGTCGTCAACATTACCAATTCGAGGCTAGTCCGTTCTCCCTATTCGCTTAACCCGCAATCAGTCCCGCAGGGCAGCGGCACGGGGTTTGTGTGGGGCGACGAGGGCTATATCGTCACCAATTTCCACGTTGTACAGCAGGCAAACCGCGTCACGGTCACACTCCAAGACGGCTCTACGTTTGATGCGCGTGCCGTTGGGCTCGATCCTGATAAAGACCTCGCCGTGCTCAAGATCGAAGCCGAAGACGTTGAGCTTGTGCCGGTCGAGCTTGGCGATTCTAGTCTGCTCGAGGTCGGCCGCAAGGTTATTGCCATTGGCAACCCCTTCGGTCTCGACACGACGATGACGGTGGGGATTGTGAGCGCCTTGGGCCGCGAAATCGACTCTGTCTCGCGGCGCAAAATCCGCGACGTGATTCAAACAGACGCGGCGATAAACCCCGGAAACTCGGGCGGTCCACTGCTTAATTCCCTTGGACAACTCGTCGGTGTGAACACTGCGATCTACAGCCCCAGCGGGGCGAGTTCGGGGATTGGTTTTGCTATTCCGGTGAACACCGTGAAGCGCGTTGTGCCGGAGCTCATCGCCTACGGCCGCGTGCAGACACCTATTTTAGGAATCACGCCGGTGCCACAGCCCGACTACTACCGCAGACTCTGGGGGATACAGGGCGTCATCGTTATGGGCACCGTGCCGAATACGGAGCCCGCGCTCAAAGGCATGCGCGGCCTGTCGCGAAGCCAGCGAGGACGTATCCAGCTGGGCGATGTTATCGTTGAAATCGACGGTCGAGAGATCACCAATGAGAGCGATTACGCCGATGTGATGGAGGAGCATCGACCCGGGGATATCGTTGAGGTGATTACGCTGCGCGATAATCAGCGCCTGCGCTACGAAATCGAATTGCAGGCGCCGCAGAACAACTAGGTTAACGCGTTGGGCGCGCCTCGATGAGACTGCGCGCTGCGCCTGCGGCGAGCAGCACTTGACGCGGAGCGGTCCCGCCCAGGTGATCGCGTGCGTTTAGCGAGCCTTCGAGAGTCAGTACCTCGAAAACATCCTGCTCGATCAGCCCCGAGAAACTCTGCAACTGCTCAAGGGTGAGCTGCGACAAGTCCTTGTTTTGCGCGATGCCGAAAGCGACCGACTTGCCGACGACTTCGTGCGCGTCGCGGAAGGGGAGTCCGCGTTTAACGAGATAGTCTGCAAGATCGGTAGCGGTTGCATATCCCTGAAGCGCGGCCGCGCGCATGCTGTCCTTTTTACAGGTCACGGCTGGCATCATCTCTGAATACGCAAATAAACAGTCTTTCACCGTGTCGAGAAGATCGAACAGAGGCTCTTTGTCCTCCTGGTTGTCTTTGTTGTATGCCAAAGGCTGCGACTTCATCAGCGTTAAAAGCGACATAAGATGGCCGAACACACGACCGGTCTTACCGCGCACAAGCTCGGGGACATCGGGGTTTTTCTTCTGCGGCATGATCGACGAGCCCGTGCAGAATCGATCTGGCAGATCAATGAAGTCGAACTGCGCGGAAGTCCAGAGAACCAGCTCTTCGGAGAAGCGCGACAGGTGCATCATGATCGTGCTGCAGCAGCTTGCGACTTCGATTGCGAAGTCGCGGTCGCTGACCGAGTCGAGTGAGTTGCGCGTCGGGCCATCGAAGCCCAGAAGCGAGGCGCTGTAATCGCGGTCGATTGGGAACGTAGTGCCAGCGAGTGCGGCGGCACCGAGCGGGGAGACGTTCAGCCTTTTGCGCGCGTCGATCAGACGACTGTAGTCGCGCTCGAGCATCTCATTCCAAGCCAACATATGATGGCCGAAGCTAATCGGCTGCGCCGTCTGCAGGTGGGTAAAACCGGGCATTATTGTATCGGCGTCGCGTTCTGCGAGATCAACTAGTGCTAACTGCACTTTACCGACAAGATCGGCAATAATGTCTACCTGTTCGCGCACGTAAAGGCGAATATCGGTCGCAACCTGATCGTTGCGCGAACGCCCGGTGTGTAATTTCTTGCCTACGCTGCCGATGCGCGCCGTCAGCGCCGATTCGATATTCATGTGTACGTCTTCGAGTTCGACAGACCACGCAAAGTCCCCCGCCTCGATCTCGTGTCTTATCGCCTCAAGCCCCTCGAGAATCAGGTTTTTTTCGTCGAGCGTTAACACGCCGACTCGTTGCAGCATCACTGCATGCGCGACCGAACCGTCGATATCGTGCTGATAGAGCCTGCGATCGAACTGCACCGACGCGGTGAAACGCTGCACAAACGCATCGGTCGCTTCGCTGAAGCGGCCTCCCCAGAGTTTGCTGGTGTCTTCTGTTTTGGAATCGTTGGGCTTGTCGCTCATGGGAGGTTTCCGCTTCTTAGTGTGTTCGGAGGGTGTCTAATCCTGCCGTAATCAGAGAGCGCGAGTATATCAGCATCACGGCCTCGCTTGAAAATCTGCTCCCCACTCGGACATTGCCGCCAAATTGCCGTAAAATGGGGCCAACTCTCACAGCTAAAAAGGTCTGCCCTTGTCCTCTGACTCTATTTCCTCGGCTTCGAGCAACGATCCAAACCGCACCGCGCTGATACGCATCGCAACTCGCAAGAGTCCTCTGGCGCTATGGCAGGCCTATTTTGTCCGCGATGCTCTCGAAAGTGCGCATCCAGATCTCCGCGTCGAGTTGCTCGCGATGAGCACCCGAGGAGACAAAATACTCGATACGCCTCTGGCGAAAATCGGCGGTAAAGGTCTGTTCGTAAAGGAGCTTGAACGCGCGCTTCTCGACGGTGACGCTGACATTGCCGTGCATTCTATGAAAGATGTGCCAATGGCTTTTCCGGAGGGCCTTGGTCTTGCGGTGATTTGCGAGCGTGAAGATCCGACCGATGCGTTCGTATCCAACCGGTTCTCTTCACTCGCGCAGTTGCCTGAGGGCGCGCGAGTTGGCACATCGAGCCTGCGTCGCCAGTGTCAGCTGCGTGCGTTAAGGCCAGACCTAAAAATTCTCGATCTGCGCGGCAACGTTGGTACTCGACTCGGCAAGTTGGATGCCGACGACTATGACGCAATCATACTTGCAAGTGCGGGCCTTATCCGCCTCGAGCTCGAAGAGCGTATTGCCGAAAGGCTCAGCACAGAGGTTTCTTTGCCCGCCGGTGGGCAGGGGGCTGTCGGCATCGAGTGCCGTTTAAACGATGACGAGACCCTCGCGCGGCTGAGCTGCCTTCACCACGCTGACACCGCGGCGCGTGTGGTCGCCGAGCGTGCCATGAATGCGAGACTCAACGGGGGTTGTCAGGTGCCGATCGCTTGCTTCGCCGAACTCAGTACAAGCGAAGCTTCCGCCGGCGAGTTAAGCCTGCGCGGTTTGGTTGGAAGCGCCGACGGAAAACGCATGCTGCGAGCTGAGGCGCGTGGAAACAGTCAGGACGCCGAGGGATTGGGCGTTGTCGTTGCGGAAGCCCTGCTCGCACAGGGTGCGGCCGAGCTTCTAGCCGAGCTGGACATGCGTTAACAATCCGCCGCTCCTCGGCTGCAGGGTGAGTGATGACATCAGACAAAAGCTTAGCACGTGGACCTCGTTCAAAAGCACCGCAAAACGCCGCGCTTGCCAACCATTGCGTCCTTGTAACTAGGCCGGAGCAGCAACAAGCCGAGCTGATTTCCACGCTCGAAGCGTGGGGCGCGCAGACGATTTCACTACCCCTGCTTTCTATCTCACCGCCGTCGGCAGGCGCGCCTGCGGCAACGCTGCGTCGCAGCCTACTCGAACTCGATCTCTTCGACAGCTTGCTCTTTGTAAGCACCAACGCGGTTCGCGCCGGTGTCGCGGCAATCGAAGACTACTGGCCACAGTTTCCGGTTGGTTTACAGATTCTGGCGATAGGACCTTCGACCGCAGCACTTGCTCGCGAGTTGCTGCGCTGCGAGGTGGCGGTCGCAGAAGGGGGATCGACTAGCGAGGCGCTGCTTGCGTCGGGTCTTCTCGGTGACTTGAAGGGCAAGCGTGTGGGCATTTTCCGCGGCGAAGGGGGGCGTGATGCGCTCGCCGAAGGCATCAGGCAGCGCGGTGGGCGGGTCGACTACTTTGAAGTTTATCGACGCGGTATCTGCGACTACAGTGACACTCAACTTATCGAGGCGCTAGACGGGAAAATTCCCACGGCACTCACCATAACAAGCGGGGAATCGCTCGACGCGTTACTGGCTCTCGTTCCCCGACTGGAAAGGGCGATGGGCATTGCTGTCGCTAAGACGGTTAAGTCGATCAGAGCCGATGTGTTGGCGATGCCGGTGATAGTGCCTTCGGCGCGCATTGAAAAGTTAGCGTTAGCAAAGGGCTTTACCGCACCTGTTGACGCGGGGGGTGCCGATGCACTCGCCTTTGCACGCGCTCTTTCACGGTTCGCTGAAAAAACTGACCCTAAGAAATCTGACTAAAGCGAGTTACTATTCTCGCTAAGCGAGTTTTTGCGACGCCCTCCGAGGCGCACAATCGAGAACGAGAACATGGCAGACACAAACGATACGTCGAGTGTAAACCCACACGCGTCTGCAGCGGCGCAGAACGAAGCCGATGCACAAAGCCAGTCAGCAACAAAGCCGACTGCAAAACAGGACACGGCTAAGGTTTTAGACGACATTGCAAAAGTGCGCCCGCCGACGAAAACTCGGGCGCAGCGCAAAGCACGGATTCGTGTTATTGCACTCATTGTGCTCACACTACCCCTCCTCGTCGGTATCGTATGGTTAGCGTGGCAGCAGTGGCAGCTCGGTTCTAATTTGCCGCAGCTTGAGGCGCGGCTCGCCCTTGTGGAGGGTGGTGAACCGCGCTCAGAACAGCTCGTTAACGTTCGCGCTACAGAACTTTCGCCCCAGCAGGAAACTCAGGTTGCCGCGCTTATCGAAGCGGCGCGAGCGCGCATCGAAACCGATATGCAATCATTGCTCGAATCTATCGCTGCCGACGCACCTAACTCAGCAGAGCCTCAATTCAATAGCGAGGCGCGTGAGCGACGAATCGTTGAGCTTGCCTCGCAGGCTGCACAAAGTGCGCTTTCCGAATTCGATGCGCAGCTCGCTCAACAACAGGGCGCGACAAGCGCTGAGCTTGCACGGTTAAGAAATCAGGTCGCCGAATTTGGCGCACGCGTACGCGCCACCGATGCGACTCCAAGCCGGGAATGGAAATTGCTCGAGGCCGAATACTTGCTGTCGATGGCGAGTCGCAAGCTTCGTTTCGAGCGCGATGTTGTCGCAGCAATCGCGCTTTACGAACTGGCAGATGCAGCCCTTGCCGACGCGGCAAGCGATGAAGCGTATCCGTTACGGCAAGCGCTTGCTGGCGAGCTAGCAAGCCTGCGCTCAGTCGAATTGCCCGACACCGAGAGTCTTTTTTTACGCCTCGACATTCTTCTCGCTCAGGCCGATTCCCTCGTTCTGGCTGGCACGAGCATAGACGGTATGCGTGCCGCGTTTGAGGCTGAAGAACTTTTTGCCTCGACGCCCGAAGCAGAGCGAACGCCTCAGGCCGAAACTTCACTTCCGCGGCAGCTCATAGACGAGTCGTTTGAATTTCTGCGCTCGGTGTTCGTATGGCGAAAGTTAGACGAACCGGCCCAGGCCCTGGTCGCAGCTCGCCTCGGGGGCGCGCGCGAGCTCAAACTCATTCTCGAACAGGCAAAACTCGCACTTCTTGCCGGCGATGAGATTCTCTTCGATCGGCAATTAGACAGTGCACGACTCTGGATTGAACGAAACGGTGAACAAGGCATGGCCTCGGTCGATGCAGCGCTAACGGAACTCGATCAACTGAAAGGGGTTGTGCTGCGGCCGCGTCTGCCCTTAATAGGCGGTGCGCTGCGAAGCGTTTCAGAGCTTAACGCGAGTGCTCGATTATGATTCGATTATTCGCATGGAGTTTAGTGGTGATCGTCGTCGCACTGACGTTGAGTCTCACGCTCGGGTTTCCCCAGGACCCCGGTTATCTCCTGATTGCATTCGGCAACAGTGCTTTTGAAACCAGTATTTTTGCGATGCTTGTCGCGGTGTGTGTCGTGTATGCCGTTCTTCGTTTGGGCTGGACACTATTAAGCGCGCTTAACCCCTGGCGCCTCGTTTCCGCCGGACGTCGTCTGCGCGCTCGGCGCAAAGCCAATGCAAAACGTTCGACGATTCAGGGTCTGCTCAGTTTGGTGCGCGGGGACAGGGCCGCGAGCTTAAAGCTTCTTGAGAAAGGAATTCGCGAGCCCGATGCCAGTTCGGTTAATTTTCTGGGGCTTGCCTATGTCGCGAATCAAAATGGTGATGTTGACGGCGCGCTCAAGTGGTTAGACAAGGGCGAGGAAGCCTATCCTGATGCCAAGTCGACGCTCATGTCTTTGCGCGCAGAAATATTGTTGCAGGCGAACAGACTCGAAGAATGCGTTGCGGTTCTTCAGAATTTACGCAGTAATTCTCCCACCGATACGACTCTGCTGCGGCTGTTACATCGAGTTTATGCGCAGCTTGAGGATTGGGACTCACTCGAAAAACTGCTGCCTGTTTTGACAAAGCAGAAAGCAATGTCAGCTGAAAAGCTGTCTGCACTCGCCGATAGTGTGCTCCTAGGGCAGCTTCGCAATTCAGCATCGAATGCCGCAGTCTTGCAGCAGCTATGGAAAAAAGCGAAAGCCAGTCAATGTGAAACACCTGCGTTAGTAATCGAATATTCAAATTTATTGCTGCAAGCGGGCGAAGCGGAAGGCGCGCGGCGCGCACTCGAAAAAGCACTCAAAAAGCGTTGGGAAAGCGAGACTCTGCTTCACTATGGAAAACTAGAAACGGGACTCGCGCTAAAGCAGCTACTCGCCGCAGAACAATGGCAGCGCTCTCGGCCAAACGATCCAGCGCTTTTACTGACGCTGGCGCGGCTGTCGCTTCGGTGTGAGCTGTGGGGTAAGGCGCGGGAATACTATGAAGCGACGCTCGCGATTCGAGGGGACGCCAACTCATTGGTCGAATATGCAGGGCTCATGCGCGGATTGGGCTTTGAATCAGAGGCCGATGCGGCTATGCGCAGCGCGCTAGAGACAGCTGGGCTGAGTAGTTCGTTGCCAGTGCCGCCGCGGCACTAGACGAGCTTTCTAGTGGCTGACGTAGCGACGAAAAAGCCGCCGCTTACACAGGTTACTGCTTATCAATTCCGAGTTCGTCCCACAGCGCATCGATTCGCGATTTCACCTCGTCGCTCATCGTAATCGGCGTGCCCCATTCGCGCTGAGTCTCGCCTTCCATTTTATTTGTTGCATCCATCCCCATCTTTGAGCCGAGGCCCGAGACAGGCGAGGCAAAATCTAGGTAATCAATCGGTGTGTTTTCGATTAGTACGGTGTCGCGCGCCGGGTCCATCCGAGTTGTGATTGCCCAAATAACGTCGTCCCACTCGCGTATGTTCACATCGTCATCGACGACGATCACAAACTTCGTGTACATGAACTGTCGCAGGAACGACCACACGCCCATCATCACGCGCTTAGCGTGGCCGGGATACTGTTTCTTCATGCTGACAATGGCGAGGCGGTATGAACAGCCCTCCGGTGGCAGATAGAAGTCTACAATTTCAGGAAATTGTTTTTGTAAAAGCGGAACGAAGACCTCGTTTAGCGCGACGCCGAGCATTGCCGGTTCATCGGGCGGCCTGCCTGTATAGGTTGAGTGATAGATGGGGTCGCGCCGGTGAGTCATGCAAGTCACGGTGAAGACGGGGAAATTATCCACCTCGTTATAGTAGCCAGTATGATCGCCAAATGGACCTTCGGGTGCCATCTCGCCGGGTTCGATATAACCCTCGAGTACAAACTCGGCGCTCGCCGGTACCTGCAGATCGTTGGTGCGCGACTTTACCACTTCGGTTTTGCTGCCGCGGAGAAGTCCCGCGAAGGCGTATTCGGAGAGCGTATCCGGCACGGGAGTGACGGTTGCAAGTATCGTTGCCGGATCGGCACCTAACGCGATAGACACCGGAAAGCGTTCGCCGGGATGTTGCTGTTGCCACTCGCGGAAATCGAGTGCGCCACCGCGATGAGACAGCCAGCGCATGATGAGCTTGTTGGGGCCAATCAGCTGCATGCGATAGATGCCGAGGTTCTGCCGAGTTTTATCGGGGCCGCGGGTAATCACAAGTGGCCAGGTCACTAGCGGCGCCGCGTCGCCAGGCCAACAGGTTTGTACTGGCAGCATGCCTAGATCGATGTCATCGCCTTCTAATACGACCTCTTGGCACGGTGCTTTACGTAACACGCTCGCAGGGATATTCAGCACACTTTTGTAACTGGGCAGGCTTTGCCAGAGATCTTTCCAGCCCGTTGGCGGCGTCGGCTCTTTCAAGAACGCGAGCAGCTTGCCAACGTCGCGCAGGCCAGAGATGTCTTCCTGACCCATGGCGAGGGCGATGCGGCGTGTGTTGCCGAAAAGATTCGCAAGAAGCGGTATCTTGGATCCTTTGGGATTCTCGAACAAAAGGGCAGGGCCACCGGCGCGCAATGTGCGATCGCTTATTTCGGTGATCTCCAAAACGGGGTCGACCTCCATGCTGATCCGCTTGAGCTCGCCCTTGGCTTCTAATAAGTCGATAAAATCTCTGAGGTCTCTAAACGCCATAACGAATTACTACTTGCGCTTCATTGAATTAAAGAACTCTTCGTTTGTTTTTGTATCTTTTAATTTGTCGAGGATAAACTCGGTTGCTTGCACATCCTCCATCGACGTGAGCAACTTTCGCAGAATCCACATGCGCTGGAGTTCTTCTTCGGTTGTGATCAGTTCCTCACGGCGTGTGCCAGAGCGGCGCACGTTGATGGCGGGATACACGCGCTTTTCCGCAATCTTGCGGTCAAGCTGTAATTCCATGTTGCCCGTGCCTTTAAATTCTTCGTAAATCACTTCGTCCATTTTCGAGCCGGTATCGACGAGCGCGGTTGCGATAATTGTCAGGCTGCCGCCTTCTTCTAGATTTCGCGCAGCACCGAAGAAGCGCTTGGGACGCTCGAGCGCATGCGCGTCGACACCACCGGTGAGCACCTTGCCGGAGCTTGGGATGATTGTGTTGTAAGCGCGAGCAAGACGCGTGATTGAGTCGAGCAGGATAACAACGTCTTCTTTGTGCTCAACGAGGCGCTTCGCTTTTTCGATAACCATTTCGGCGACTTGCACATGGCGTGCCGGTGGCTCATCGAAGGTGCTCGCGACAACTTCGCCACGCACCGAGCGCTGCATTTCGGTAACTTCTTCCGGACGTTCGTCGATCAACAGAACGATGAGGCGACACTCGGGATTGTTGCGCGTGATTGACTGCGCGATGTTTTGGAGAATAAGTGTTTTACCCGCTTTCGGAGGTGACACGATTAACCCGCGCTGGCCCTTTCCAATCGGCGCGACGAGATCGATGATTCGTGCGCTAAGGTCTTCGGTGCTGCCATTGCCGACTTGCAATGTGAGGCGATCTTGAGGGAAAAGCGGCGTGAGGTTTTCGAAGAGGATTTTGTTCTTAGAATTTTCGGAACTCGAGAAATTGATTTCGTGAACTTTGAGCAAGGCGAAATAGCGTTCACCGTCTTTGGGCGGACGAATTTTGCCGGCGACCGTATCGCCGGTTCGCAAATTAAAGCGGCGGATCTGGCTGGGAGAGACATAGATGTCGTCTGGGCCAGCAAGGTAAGAAGAGTCTGCCGAGCGTAGGAAACCGAAGCCGTCTTGCAGTATCTCGAGTACGCCGTCACCAGAGATATCCTCTCCGTTTTTCGCATGTTTCTTTAAGATCGCGAAGATGATGTCTTGCTTGCGCGTGCGTGATACGTTTTCTAAGCCCATATCATGGGCGGTCTGAACGAGTTCTGCGACAGGCTTTTGCTTGAGTTCGGTTAAGTTCATTGTTGATGGTCTTCTTTATTGGTTGGGATTTCGCCGCTGCTGCGCTTCTTAAAGAGTGAGAGTAGACGAATAGATAATGTGATTGTTAAGGACGCGTCTTCAGCCGGATGACAGAGGGCTGGATATGGGGTCAGTTATTCTAAAATGGGTCGTGAGCCGTTCGCTTAAACTATCGCCAATCGATAAGCGCTGAGAGAGAGCGAGGAACTGAATATTCAAGAGGCTTTCGACCGGATTGGTCTGCCGCATACCTTGAGCCGAGTCTTTCTGAGCCTTCGTCAATGCGGGTTTATTCTGTGCTGCCCGTACCGCTGCCGATACGTTTTCAAATCATATTGCTACAGCGGTCACAGCTTACATCGGTCTAGCTAGACGGAACTTTAGATCACCTTTCGCTCGCTTTACTGCGTTCTAGAATGCTTCTAGATCAAATGAGGCGACAAATTCCGAAGGGTAGCGCTAGGGGATGAGTGCTGCGGTCAGGAGAAGCTCTCGCCTGTCCTGAGCCGCATTAAACGCAATTTAGATAACGCTGTCAATAAACGCGGCTAGCTGCGATTTAGAGAGGGCACCTACCTTTGTGCCCACCACTTCACCGCCATTGAAGATAAGCAGTGATGGGATGCCGCGTACGCCGTACTTCGGTGCAGTCGCTGTGTTGGCATCGACATCCATCTTGGCGACGGTAAGCTTCCCCGCGTAATCGCCGCTGATCTCTTCGAGAACGGGCGCGATCATTTTGCAAGGGCCGCACCATTCAGCCCAAAAATCGACTAGTACGGGGCCCTCGGCTTGAAGAACGTCTTGCTCAAAAGAGCTGTCTGAAACGTGAACGATAGAGCCGCTCATAAACTAATCCTCTGGTAATGTTCTGGAGTTGTGTTCTGGATGGAATACGGATCCGCATGCCTCTAAGGCCTAATGATAAGGCCGAAACTCAAGTATTCAAGTATTTATGAGTCCGCCTTTAACAGCCGCGCTGCTTTTTTTGCAAAATAGGTAAGAATCGCGTCGGCACCGGCGCGCTTGATGCAAAGCAGCGACTCCATCGCGACCGCGTCTTCGTCGAGCCAGCCATTTTGCGCCGCCGCCATGTGCATCGCATATTCACCGCTTACCTGATACACCATTGTTGGTACTTTAAACTCGGTTTTTACGCGGCGCACAATATCTAAATACGGCATGCCCGGCTTGACCATAACCATATCCGCGCCTTCTGCGAGGTCCTGTGCAATCTCTTGCAGCGCCTCGTCGCTATTTGCTACGTCCATCTGATAGCTGTATTTATTGCCACCGCCTAAATTGCCGCTCGAGCCGACCGCGTCGCGGAAAGGACCGTAATAAGCAGAAGCATATTTCGCTGAATAGGCGAGAATGCGCGTATGGATCTGACCATTCGCCTCGAGCATGTCGCGAATCGCGGCGACGCGCCCGTCCATCATATCCGAAGGCGCAACGATGTCGGCGCCGGCTACCGCATGCGAGAGCGCCTGCTTGGCTAGCACCTCGACCGTCTCATCATTGAGCACATAGCCTGATTCGTCGATTATGCCGTCCTGCCCATGGGTGGTATACGGATCCAGCGCGACATCGGTGATAACGCCGAGCGCGGGGAATTCTGCCTTTAGCGCACGAACCGCGCGCTGTACGAGACCATCGGGGTTGTAGGCTTCGGCGCCGTTGAGCGATTTTGTCTCGGGCTTAGGCGCGGGGAATAGCGCTATCGCCGGGATATCTAGCGCGACGAGCTCGGCGGCTTCTTTTAACAGTTCGTCTATACTTAGGCGCTCTATGCCCGGCATAGATTCGATTGGCTGGCGCTGCTCACTGCCTTCGACAATGAAAAGCGGGTAGATCAGGTCATCTGTTGTCAGGCGCGTTTCTCGCATGAGACGGCGGCTGAACTCGTCGCGGCGCATGCGTCGCGGCCTTGAGGAGGGGAATCGGCGATTGGCTTCGATAATCGACACGGCGTTAGCCTCTTTAAATGCGTATTTGGATAGATGGTGTTTGTGCGTAGTGAGCGCGAGTTTGCGCTGCGTAGCTTCGTATTAGGTGCAAGCTTAGCAGTCGCGCCCTAGAAATAGAATCGACTATTCGCCACGCTTATCAATCGCTATAGGGTAATATCTCCCTAGCTAATCCCCCAGCAAGGAATTTCAGTGAATCGAATTAAACTCGTTATCGCCGCGTTCGTCATTCTCGCTCTCGGTGCTTATATCGCTTTCGACCTCGGCCAGTATCTAACTCTTGAGTTCGTTCAGTCACGTCTCGCGAGCTTGCAGGCATTTCGCGATGAAAATTTTGCCCTAACTGCGGCGATTTATTTCGTCTTCTATGTCGTTGCGACCGGCATCTCTATTCCCGGCGCCATATTGCTCACCCTGCTGGGCGGTGCAATTTTTGGACTTTGGTGGGGGACGCTGTTGGTCTCGTTTGCGAGCAGCATCGGCGCAACCGGCGCATTCCTCGCCTCGCGACTCCTGCTTCGCGACTGGGTGCAGCGCCGCTTTGGTGCCTACCTTGCGCCGATTAACAAGGGTATCGAGAAGGATGGGGCGTTCTATCTCTTTAGCTTACGCATGGTGCCGCTGGTGCCATTTTTTGTCGTCAATTTGCTCATGGGCCTCACGAGTATCAGCGTGCCGGCCTATTACTTCACCAGTCAAATTGGCATGTTTGTTTCCACCCTCGTCTACGTGAATGCCGGCGCCGAACTCGCTCAGATTACATCGCTTAGCGGCCTGGTCTCACCCTCCATTTTGCTTTCTTTTACTCTTCTAGGCGTCGTGCCGCTCCTCACTAAGGCCATAATCGGCATGATGCAGAAGCGCAAACGCCTTGGCGCGTTTAAAAAGCCAAAGCGCTTCGACGCCAATGTCGTTGTGGTGGGTGGCGGTTCGGCTGGACTCGTTACCTCCCTTATCGTGGCGGGCGCGAAAGCTAAGGTCGTCCTCGTCGAAAAACATCGAATGGGGGGTGACTGCCTGTATACCGGCTGCGTGCCGAGCAAATCGATTATTCGCAGTGGCCGCATCATGGAGTATATCCGCCGAGCGGAGGACTACGGCATTGTGGACGCGGCAGGTAAAGTAGACTTCGCTGCCGTTATGCGGCGCGTGCAAACTGTCATCGAGACAATCGAGCCGCACGATTCGCCCGAGCGCTTTACCTCCCTCGGCGTGGAGTGTGTGAGTGGTGCCGCGCGCCTCCTCTCGCCCTATGAGGTCGAGGTTGAGGGGAAGAGAATTACCACCGAGTCGATCGTGATTGCCTCGGGTGCGCGGCCCTTCATACCCCCCGTGCCGGGGCTCGATGGCATCGATTATCTCACCTCGGACACTGTCTGGTCGCTAACTGAGCTGCCACCGCGGCTGTTAGTAGTTGGGGGTGGTCCGATCGGCTGCGAACTCGCGCAGGCATTTAGCCGTCTTGGGTCTAAAGTGACGCAGGTAGACATGGCCGCAAGGATTATGCCCCGAGAAGATGAGGATGTTTCGGCGGCAGTGAGTGCTCGCTTCGCAGCTCAAGGCATCGAGGTGCTAACCGGCCACAGGCTGCTGAAGTTTGAGACCGTCGATGGTGAGCATTTCATGGAAGCCGAACACCAAGGTGAAACAGTTCGAGTGGCCTTCGACAGGGTGTTGCTTGCAATTGGCCGCAAGGCGAATACCGAAGGGTTCGGGCTCGAGGAAATCGGTGTTGCGTTGACTCCTCAGGGCACTGTGGAGGTTAATGAATACCTGCAAACTAATCTGCCGAATGTGTTTGCCTGTGGCGACGTCGCCGGACCCTACCAATTTACCCATATGGCGTCCTACCAGGCGTGGTTCGCCGCGCTCAACGCTATCGCCGGCGGGTTTTGGCGCTCGCGGGTCAATTATTCAGTCGTGCCTTGGGCAACATTTACCGACCCCGAGGTCGCCCGCGTGGGTTTAAGCGAAGACGAAGCCAAGCAGCGCGGCATCGCCTATGAGGTAACGCGCTATGACATGGACCACCATGATCGCTCGCTCGCCGATGGCGAAGCGCATGGGTTCGTGAAGATTCTGACGGTGCCGGGCAAGGACAAGATGTTAGGCGTCACCATCGTCGGCTACCACGCCGGCGAGCAGATTGCCGAGTTTGTGTTCGCGATGACGCATAACATGGGACTTAAGAGCATTTCCGCGGTCACGCATATCTACCCCACCCTCGGTGAGGCGAATAAATTCGCCGCGAATGCTTGGCGCAGCGCTCGTCTGCCCACGCAGTATTTCCCATGGCTTAAACGATTCTTCGACTGGCGCCGCGGCTAGGCTTCCGTCTTACGGAAGGCCATAAAGCGCCTGCGGCTAGGCCTCCGTCTTACGCAAGGCCATAAAGCGCCTGCGGCTAGGCCTCCGTCTTACGGAAGGCCATAAAGAGACAGAGCGAGAACAAGCCCGTGAACGCGATAAGCGCCATCTGCGGAATCGAGAAAATGCCGAACAAGCGGAAAACCACCTCTGCGCAATTGCCGTCGCCTTTGAGGAGGAAGTTCAGCATCTCGATGAACGGGAAGTTCTCCATTATGTAGGTGAGGCCGGGACCGCAGGCAGGGACTTCGTCTTCGGGTAGATTCTGCAGCCAGATCTGACGAATCGAGAAATAGCTACCAAACACACACATTGAAGCGGCGATAAGCGAGTATAGCCGCTGAGTCGATGCTTCCGGATCATGCAGCGCTGAGATTAGGCACACCAGACCGCAAAGAATGAAAAACACGCGCTGCGTGATGCATAGACCGCAGGGTGACAGCAGCATCACGTGTTCCATATAGAGTGCGATAGCGATCGTCAGTACGGTCACGAAAAAGATGCCGAAATTCATGATGCGATTACTAGGCATCGGTAAATTATTCATCGAAAGACTCCCACTATTTGGTCGTTGCGTGTTTGGTGTTTGCTTAGTCTAACGTTTTAACCCGCGTTAGGCTGCATTCCACTGAGCCAAAAATGTCTCGAAATCCAACTGTGGCTCTGCTTCGAGTTTCGCCTGATCTGCTAGGGACTGCTTTGCAACCTTCTCGAACATTGCCTCGTCGGCTTGACTGAGCAAGGGCTGCGTTCCGCCATTAGGGCTTTCTAGCAGAGCTTCGTGTTGCCGCTGGGCGAGGGTTAACGCGAGCTGGAAGAACGAGAGCTCTTCATTTTGCATCTGAGCGAGCATCCGGCCAGACGGTGTTAGGTTCGAATCATTCAGTTTGTCGATCTGTGCCTGCAGGGCAGAGGCGTACTCAACGCCGAGGTCATCCGTGGCGCTGTGAATCGAATCCAAAAGGACAGCGGCGTGACCGAGCGACTCAAGAATAGTCGCAGCCCATTGGCGCATCGCGCGTGGTTTACCGTCCTCGGACAGCATCAATGCCGGGTCTCGCCCCTGTTCGACAACCCGCGTGAGATTCTCAGCGACCTCAAAAAATTCCGCTTGATGACATTCAGGGCTTGGCGCGAGAAGGCAATGCACAAGGAAGGTGTCGAGAAATCTTATCTGCTCTGCGTCGATTCCTAAGGGTAGATAGGGATTGAGATCGAGTGCTCGCACTTCGATATACTCGATGCCGCCTTCTTTCAATGCCGCCAGCGGTCGCTGCCCGCTTTTCACATTCCGTTTGGGCCGAATGGTGCTGTAGAACTCATTCTCGAGTTGCAGCAGATTGGCGTTTATCTGAAGCGGTTCGCCGTTGGGGCCGAGGCCGATGGCTTCGTATTCGGGATAGGGAGTGTGCATCGCCGTGTCCAGACACTCTGCGTAGTTATTGAGGTCGTTGTAGCAAACGAAAAGCGATTTTTGCGCTTCGCTCTTGTAGCCTAAATTGCCCATGCGCAGACAGGTGGCGTAGGGCAGGTAGAGGGAATGTGCGTCCAGTTCTTGCAGGCTATGCTCTCGGCCCCGAACAAAGCTTTTACATGCAGCGGGTGAAGCGCCGAAAAGGTACACAAGAAGCCAGGAGTAGCGATGGAAATTGCGAATGAGATGTAAATACTTGTTAGTGCGGAAATCCTGCAGCGAACCGGTGTCGCCACAGTGCTGCTGATACTGTGGCCAGAAGCTTTCGGGCATCGAGAAATTGTAGTGTATGCCCGCGATCGTCTGCATGATCTTTCCGTAGCGGTTGCTTAACCCCTCGCGGTAGAGTGTCTTAAGCCTGCCGAGGTTAGAAGTGCCGAACAGTGCGATCGGGATTTCGTCCTCACCGCCGAGGGCGCAGGGCATGCTCGAACCCCAGAGCATCTCTTGATTTTCGAGGCGAGTGAGGGTGAAGCGGTGGATGCCCTCGAGCATGCCAAGGCAGTCCTCGATGCGCTCGTAGGCGGGCGTAATAAACTCGAGTAGCGACTCAGAAAAATCGGTCGTGATATAGGGGTTAGTGAGCGTCGAACCGAGCGCCTCGGGATGAACCGATTGCGAAAGCGCACCCGTTGGACTCACCCTGAGGCTTTCTTTTTCGATGCCGCGGACGACGCCGCCCCAGCTTAAATCGAATGTGGCGAGCCTGTAGTAGTCGAGCGAAGCGGCAAGTGAGGGGCGGTCAGAAAAAGCCGCGTGTTTAGCAGAGGTGCTACTCAAGGCAATACCATCCTTTGCATATCGGAGCCTTGCTTTAGGTCCTCCGAATCATAGGCGCTCGTTGGGCAAAGTCGGGGTTAGCTCTGCGCAGACACCTCGCGCCGCTCCCCCTCGTTAGTTTGCCGCGAGTGCGGGTGGGCAAGCCTCGGCTAGCCCAAGAGCGCCGTATTATGGCAAAGAACATTAAAATTCGCTAACAGCTTATTGCCTGTTTCCACACTACTCGATTTGCTTAAATCGGTGGATTAGCCGCCGGTCTCTCTTGTTGGGTTTGGTGTTAGTCATTAGCTGTGGCTGACTCTTGCGCTGCTCGCTTAGGCTCTCCCTAAGCTCGATGCTTTCAGCCGTCTCAGCATACAAACGCTGTGCCTCTGGTGCGCCGCGTCGCTGCTCGGATAATGCAGACACGACGACTGTACGTTCGTCGAATCCCTGTCTAAGGCGGATTTCCGCACCAACCTCGATTTCCTTACTGGGCTTGGCGCGAGTGCCGTCGCACTGTACTTTGCCACCTTCGATCGCCTGTTTGGCGAGGCTTCGTGTCTTGTAGAAGCGAGCAGCCCAAAGCCATTTATCGAGCCTGAGTCTGACTAAGTCGCTCTTCGTGTTGGGTTCTTGGGTCTTAGCCATGTCCTTAGATTAGTCCTTATTTGGCGGCGCTCGCGAGTCTCGACGGCAGGATAGACGCGAAATCGTCAACCTGCGTGAACTCTCCAAGGGCCACTGCGGGGCGTTCGCTGTCGGGCTGACGAATTGCCATCAGATGGCCTATGCCTTCGCGCTGCGCCTGCCTGAGAACCGGCAATGAGTCATCGAAAAGCAGGGTGCGGGCAGGGTCATAGGCTTCGATGATCTGGAGTTTACCCCAGAAGCCATTGTTCTCCTTCGCGAGCGCGAGCTGGTGTGAGCTGATGCGTTGATGGAAATAGTCCGCAATAGCGGTATGCTGCATCTTCAGCGATAGGCTGTGCGGATGGGCATTGGTTACCAGAAGCACGCGCTTACCGAGAGCATTGAGTTGTTCTAGAAGTGCTTCAACATTGGGTCGAACGCGAATCTTATCGATGATCGTCTGTTTTAAGCCAGTGATGTCGACGCCTAACTCATCGCGCCAGTAATCGAGGCAATACCAGTCAAGGGTGCCGTAGACGCTTTCGGACTTGGCGGTGACGAACGCTATCGCCTCGTTGGGCGCGATCTGGTTTTGCTCGGCGTAGGTTAACGGCAAGAGATGCTGCCAGAAATAATTGTCGAAATGCAGGTCGAGCAGCGTGCCGTCCATATCGAACATTACGGTGTCTATTTCATTCCATGGGGGCATTGTTTCTCCAACCGAGAGCGAAACGTTGATGGTTAAAAGTTAGTGGTTAAAAGTTGATGAATAAAAAAGCTGGCTAACTAAAATGATCTACGGGGCAGCTTAGCGCTATTCCTACTGTTATTCTACGCTGGACGTTTTTGACAACAAAAGGACACTCCTCGTGAGTCAGGCAGACATCAGCAAACACACCCTTAACGAGATGTGCCGAATAGCAGAGGCGGCTAGCGCAGAAATCCTCACGGTCTATAACAGCGCCGCGGATATTGAAATCGAGCACAAAGCCGACGACTCTCCTCTGACGCTTGCCGATCGCCGCGCACATGAATTGATCGAGCGTGAGCTGCTCGCTTTCGCGCCGGATATTCCTGTGCTGTCGGAGGAGTCATTGCAGCTGCCGTTTACCGAGCGGCAGACTTGGTCGCGCTATTGGCTAGTCGATCCCTTAGATGGCACCAAAGAGTTCATCGGGCGCAACGGCGAATTCACAGTCAACATCGCGCTCATCGATAACGGCGTTGCACGGCTCGGTGTTGTTAGCGTGCCGGTAACAGGCGTAACCTACAGCGGAATTAACGATGCCGAGGCCCCTTGCGCGTGGAAAACAGAAAGCAGCGGCATGCGCCAGATAACAGTGGCAGCAATGGCCGGGCAGAAGATCAGAGTAGTCGCCAGCCGTCGCCATCGAGGCGAACGCCTCGAAGAAATGCTTGCTACTATCGACAAAGCATTAGGCGTCGGCGAAGTAGTGAGCATAGGCAGTTCGCTCAAAATGTGTCTGCTCGCAGAGGGAGCGGCAGACATTTACCCTCGGCTGGCGCCCACGAGCGAATGGGATACGGCAGCCGCGCAGGCGATTCTCGCCGCAGCGGGTGGTGAAATCGTCGATCTAGGTTTTATGCCGCTGCGTTACAATCAGAAAGACAGTCTCCTCAATCCTGAGTTTATTGCTTTAGGTGACCGCGCTTACGACTGGCAGGCGTTGCTGCGCTGAGAGCAACAGTCGCAAAACTCGCATGAGCAAAGTTCAGAGCTGCCGCTAAGCACGCGGGCCGAAATAAACCTAAGAAAAAAATAGAGAAGATTAGAGAAGATAGAAAGATAAATAGAGAAAAAACCAAAGAGCTCCGCGAACAAAACAGATGCAACCGGCGGAGCAGCAACCACTAACTTGTAAGGGAATCAGTCATGTCAAAAGTCACACTAAGCCGCCGCCTGCTTCAGGCAATTGGGATGCTGTTAGTGGGCACACTTGTCGCGTGTTCCGAACCGACAGAGAGTCAACCCGAAGCAGTCTCCGCTGCCCCCCAGCAGACTGAGACGCAGCGATTGAATGTCTGGCTTGATGAGCAATATGCCGAACAGTTAGAAGCAAGCCCGATGACCAAAACATCGCTGGGCGATAAAACCGACTATGATCAACTCGATGATTTTTCACTCGCCGCCGAGCAGAGAGACCTCGAATGGCTGCGTGAGAGTGTGTCCACAATGCAAAGCGAGTTCGACTACGCCGAACTCAATGATGACGGGAAACTGTCCTACGACATGTGGAAGTTCTCATTAGAGCGCGCAGAAGCGGGAGTGCCTTACAGACAGCACGGGTACATCTTCGGACGCGGTGGCCCCCATGCCTACCTGCCTAACTTTCTGATTAATTTTCACCGCGTAGACACGGTCGCTGATCTCGACGCCTACGTTTCAAGACTGAAAGAGATTGACCGCGTGTTTGCCCAACTGTTGGAGCGCTCTCGCGCCGCATCTGCCGCGGGTATCCGGCAGCCCCGATTCGGCTACGATTTTGCGCTGGCAGAAATCGAAAGGGTGACAGCGGGCGCGCCGTTCAGCAACAGTGATAGCTCCCCCAACTCGCCGCTCTGGACAGATTTACAGTCGAAAACCACTGCATTAATCGACGAAGGATTACTTAGTGCTGAAGAGGCTCAGGTCTATTCGCAACAAATTCAGGCGTTGCTCGCGGGCGAAGTGAAAACCGCCTACGAGGAGGTGGCGGCGTGGCTGCGCGAAGATCGAGAACTGGCGAGCGAAGAAGCCCAGGGCGTCTGGGCACTTCCCGACGGTGAGGCGTTCTATAACTACCGTCTCGCGCAGATGACGACAGTCGATCTTACTGCAGAGGAAATTCATCAAATAGGCTTGGACGAGGTTGCGCGAATTCAAGGCGAAATGGAAACCATTAAGCAGCAGGTCGGTTTCGATGGCAGCCTGCAAGAATTCTTCACCTTCATGCGCGAGGATGAACAGTTCTATTTTCCCAACACCGATGAAGGTAGGCAGGATTACCTCGATCTTAACAATCAATATTTAGACGCCATTGCGCTTAAATTGCCTGATTACTTCGGTCGTCTACCCAAGGCGGCACTCGAAGTGCGACGCGTTGAGGCGTTTCGGGAGCAGGCCGGAGGCGCCCAGCATTACAGCGCAGGCACGCCCGACGGTTCGCGACCTGGCGTGTTCTATTCGCACATGAGCGATATGTCGACGTTGCCTATTTTCCAACTCGAGGACGTTGCCTATCACGAGGGTAGCCCTGGGCATCACATGCAGATTTCGATACAACAAGAACTCGAAGACGTGCCGAGATTTAGGACTCAGTATCGTACTACAGCCTATACGGAAGGCTGGGGTCTCTACTCTGAGTGGTTAGCGAAAGAGATGGGTGGCTTCGAGGACCCGTATTCTGATTTCGGTCGCTTAGGTGGAGAAATTTGGCGTGCGATTCGACTCGTTGTCGATACCGGAATTCACTCAAAGCGTTGGACCGAGGAAGAAGCGGTGCAGTATTTCCTCGCTAATTCGCCGCAAGCCGAGGGCGCGGTTCGTTCCGAGATAAAACGCTATATCGCAACACCGGGTCAGGCAACTGCCTATAAAATCGGAATGTTGAAAATTCAAGAAGTGCGCCTTAACGCGGAGCAGGCGTTAGGAGAGTCGTTCGATATTCGAGAATTTCATGACATCGTCTTGGGTGCCGGTGCGCTCCCGCTGCCCTTGCTTGAGGCGCGCGTTGACCGCTGGATTACCGAATCGTTGTAAGCCCGTTTATTCTTATTGTGAGGTTCATTGCTATGCCTAAGACCCATTGCCCACTGCGCAATAGACGTTTAGGCGTCGCATTGCTCACAGCAATTTCATTCTCCGCCTCGTTTATTTCTGCTAACTCCTACGCTGCAGAAGTCGTAATCCCCGAGAGTGTTGGCATGTCGAGCGCAGCACTTAATAGCGCAACCGAAAGACTGCAGAGGCATATCGATGAGGGTGACATCGCCGGTGTCGTCGCTGCGGTCGCGCGGGATGGCAAGCTTGTGTACCAAGTTGCGCTCGGAAATCTCGATAAAGAAAACGGACTTGCTATGCGCGAAGATGCGCTATTTCGCATCTATTCGATGTCGCGCGAAATAACGAGCGTCGCGGCGCTGCGTTTATACGAACAAGGTGCGTTTGAATTCGACGATCCTGTCGCGAAATACCTGCCGGAATTTTCGGACCAGCGCGTCCTGCTCGATTCAGAGTCGACTGACCTCGGCGCGACGCGACCACGCGTGGGCGAGATGACGATTGCACATTTGCTGACCCATACCTCAGGTTTAGGTAGCCGCAGCTCGGCCCTCTACCGCGAGAACAATGTACGCGATCGTGCACAGAGCCTCGACGCGATGGTGACTAAGGCGGCGCGGGTTCCTCTGTTTCAAGATCCGGGCAAAGAATTTCGCTACGGCATACACGCAACTATTGTCGGTAAGCTAATCGAAGTTTGGTCGGGCCAGAGCTTCGAAGACTATCTTCAGCAAAACCTTCTCGCGCCGTTGGGAATGAGTAGCACGCTGTTCTGGGCAGACGGAGAAGATGCGAATCGCTTAGCGCAGCTCTATCGGCCGGACAATGGCGAATTGCGCCCTTACGCCATAGAAAGCGTCCCCTGGACTCAAAAGCCCGAGCTGATCGAAGGGGGAGTCGGACTGCTCTCTTCGGTGCCCGATTTCTTGCGCTTCTCACAGATGATCTTGGACCGAGGGAAGATTCCGGGCTCCGAGGAGAGAGTGATAAGCGAAACGACTGCCGCGTTGATTTATGAAAATGCTGTCCCCGAGGCGGCAATGCCAATAGGAGATAGCCGCTACTGGCTTGGTTCGGGCTGGAGCCTCGGCGGCTTTAACGTCGTCTTAGACCCCGCGACCTACGACTACCCAGTGTCAAAGGGCACGATTTGGTGGGACGGTTCGGCGGGAACGCGCTTTTTTATCGATCCCGTGGAGGGCACGGTGATCGTTATCATGGCTCAGGTTTCACCCTCGAACGGTGGCGGGTTTAGAGAAAATTTCAGTCGTCTTGTAGATGCGGCTATTGTCGAGAGGCGCTAGCTGTCGGCTTTTTTTCTCGCAGTCGGCGTTCGGTAAAACCGGTGGCTAGGAGAATATTCTCACCGAGTATACGACTAAAAAATTCCTCCATCTCTGTCATCAGCAAATTTTTATCAACATTGCGCATCTGCAGCGACTGCTCCGGAGAGAAGCTTAAGAGTCTATTATTTAGTTCGGCGGAGTACCTCGCAGGGAGAAACTTATTGCTTTTGGTGCGAAAGCTACTCTCGATCAGTGCAGCCGCCCGGCCGTCGACGTAACCTTTACGTATTGCGTTATTCTGATCGTCTTTAACCGGGCCTGCCTTAGTCAGTGCGTTCCGCAGTGTGATAAAGTCGGCGCGCAAAGGTGTTGATGTTCGTGACGCGCACTGCGACTGCATTGTGAGTTTCAAACGAAAATGGCAGAGGCCAATAACAATATGGATATATCCAACCAATCCGAGGCGCTCAAATCTGCCCAATCGCTTATACAGTCGTTGACGAGTAGGCTCGATATGGCGTTCTCAGCGATTCGGCATCAATGCCTCGATCGCGAAAGCGGGCTTCTGGACGCTGCATTGCTGGATGAGAATCAGCAAGTGAGTTACGAGATGGCCTTCGTTGTGGCCGAACTCTCGGCGACTAATGCGCTCGTCGCAAAGGCGAAATCTGGCGGCGAACTTGAGATGTCCGTTGCATTGGCCCAGTGCTCGTGTGCCTTCAATGCCGTGCAATCGAGATTACTGCCAATCGCAGACGAATGTGGGCTCGATCGGAATGAGCTATCCAGTTTCTTTAATCAGCCGCCGCTAGTCGCGCTTCAAGCCGAATTTGGCTCGAGCAAAGCGCTCGCCCGGCTTGGTGAGAGACTCTGCGCTGACCAGTTGCAGAGGCTGCCTTCTGTACTCGAAACCGACAAAGAGATGATGCGCGCAACGTTCGAACGCTTCGCCAACGAAATTGTCACCCCGCAAGCGGAGGCTATTCATCGCCAGGACTTAGATATTCCCGATGAGATATTGCGCCCCGCTGCAGAACTCGGCTGCTTTGGGACCTGTATCCCAGAGCGATTTGGCGGGCTGCAACCGGATGATAAGCCCGATAGCCTGAGCATGATTGTCGTGACCGAAGAATTATCGCGGGGCTCTCTTGGCGCTGCGGGGAGTCTGATTACGCGCCCAGAAATAGCGGCGCGAGCGCTGCTTGCTGGGGGAACGGATGAGCAACAGCAAAAATGGCTACCAAAACTCGCCGCAGGAGAAACGCTGTGCGCTATTTCGATCACAGAGCCCAATACAGGATCCGATGTCGCCTCGGTGGCTCTGCGAGCGTCTAGAACGGAAGGCGGCTGGAAGCTCAACGGGGCGAAAACTTGGTGTACTTTCGCAGGCAGATCGGAGCTACTAGTCGTTCTGGCGCGCACCGAGGGTGATAGGGCTCTTGGCTATCGCGGTCTGAGCCTCTTTCTCGTCGAGAAACCCGCGTGCGCGGGACATCAGTTTGCCGTCGAGCAAGACGGCGGTGGCACGCTGAGTGGCCGCGCTATCGCGACCTTAGGCTATCGTGGTATGCATTCTTTCGAGCTGGCCTTCGATGAGTTTGTCGTGCCCGAATCGGCTCTGCTCGGAGGCGAGGCGGGGCTCGGTCGGGGCTTCTATTACACGATGGCGGGATTCGCTGGCGGACGTATCCAAACGGCCGCGCGCGCCACCGGGCTCATGCAAGCCGCGCTCGAAAAGGCGATGAGCTATGCGCGTGAACGCAGCACGTTCGGGACGCCGCTTGCTAGCTACCAATTAATTCAAATCAAAATTGCAAAGATGTTTACGACAGTGTCAGCGTCGCGCCAATTTTCCTATGATGTTGCCGCATTAATGGACGAGGGTGCGGGTCAGATGGAGGCGAGTTTGGTAAAGTTGTTCAGCTGCCGCGCCGCCGAAACCGTGACCCGCGAAGCAATGCAGATACACGGTGGCATGGGCTATGCCGAAGAAATGGCAGTCAGTCGCTATTTTGTCGATGCGCGGGTGCTCTCAATTTTCGAGGGCGCCGAAGAGGTGCTCGCGCTCAAGGTTATTGCGCGCGAGTTAATCGAGAACGCGAAAGAAATTTAACTCGGCGCGGCGAGTCTTGCAGCAAAGATGCCATCAATTCGAGAATCCTTCTAATGCAAAATTTACTTAAAGGACTTCGCATCGTTGAAGGAAGTGCTTTTATTGCCGCGCCCTCTGGAGGGATGACGTTAGGCCAATTGGGCGCGGATGTCATTCGCTTCGATCAGATCGGCGGCGGCTTAGACTATCGTCGTTGGCCGATAACAGCGCAGGGCAAGAGTCTCTATTGGCATAGCCTCAATAAAGGCAAGCGTTCGATAGCAGTTGATTTCCGCAAACCCGAAGGCCGCGAACTGCTGTCGCGGCTGATATGCGCACCCGGCGACGACGGGGGACTTTTCCTCACCAATTTTCCCGCTCGCGGCTGGCTTGCCTATGATGCGTTAAAACGTCGGCGCGAGGATCTTATCTATCTCAACCTAACCGGCGACCGACACGGCGGCAGTGCGTTGGATTACACCGTGAATGCGCGCGTTGGTGTGCCATTTCTCAACGGCGACGGCGTCACGCCTCTTAATAGCGCCTTGCCGGCTTGGGACGTAATCGCAGGGCAGCAAATTGCGCTCGGGCTTCTCGCTGCGGAGCGGCATCGTAGCCGAACGGGGGAAGGGCAATTGATTACTCTTGCGCTTGCCGATGTGGCGCTTGCGACTATGGGACACCTCGGCTACCTCGCTGAAGCTCAGTTGAATGAGAACCCGCGGCCGGCCATGGGTAATCACATATTTGGAACTTTCGGTCACGATTTTTTGTGCGCCGACGGTGAGCGAGTGATGATTGTTGGTGTTAGTCCAAATCAATGGCAGGCAATCGTGAAAGTTACCGATTGCGCTAACGGCGTCGCCGCACTTGCTTCCGAGCTTGATCTAAATTTCGACAAAGAAGGGGATCGATTTGCTGCGAGAGAAAGACTGCGATCGCTATTTGCGCCATGGTTCGCAGCGCGCAGCAGCAAACAGGTGCACGCCGCTCTCGAGGACGCTGGCGTTTGCTGGGGACCCTATCAAACTATCAAGCAGTTAGTAGGAAACGACGGCGAATGTTCAATCGAGAATCCCCTCTTCTCGTCGATAGATCAGCCAGAAATCGGGCGCTTGCTCACGCCGTCTCAACCGCTTAACTTTGCGGGGATCGAGAGTACCGAGCCGAAGCCTGCCCCGCGCTTGGGTCAACACACCGACGAAATTCTGAGCGAAATACTAGAGATGAGTTCGGGAGAGATCGCCGCTCTGCACGATGCGAAAATCGTAGCAGCGGCGAGTAGCTAAAGACAACGTAAACGAGTGAGAGAGATGTCGACAAACGAAGTAAATGACCAGGTATTAGCGGCAGGCAATAAAAGCGGCGAGGTATTCACTCTACTTACCGAGGCGGCTCAGTACTGGCCGGAACGGCCGGCTGTAACTTATCAAGGTTCCACCCAGACATGGCGTGAAACCTTGCAGCGATGTCGGGCGCAGGCGAGCGTGTTCGCACAGTCAGGTGTCGAGCGCGGTGAAAGAGTTGCCTATCTCGGGTTCAATTCGAATGTGTGTTTCGAAGGTTATTTTGCTCCCTCTGCTATCGGCGCAGTATTCGTCCCGCTCAACTTTCGCCTCGCTATTGGTGAATTGATTGAATGTCTTGAGGATTGCACGCCGCGTATTCTACTCTGCGAGCCTGCGTTCTTGAGCCAAGCCGTAGCCTTGTTCGAGGCCTGTGCGAGCCTCGAACACGTTTTCGTTACCGGTGATCCGGCTGAATTCGACGGACTTAGTGTGAGCGGGGTTGAGATCGACGGGGCTGTTCAATCCCTGCCGAGTGGAATGCGTTCGCTCGAGCGATGCATAGCCGAGACCGTAGCAGCCAATGCGTTTGTCGAGCTGCAGCCAAGTTCGTTTGATGAAACGCTAATCCTTTTTTATACCGGAGGCACAACCGGACGCTCGAAAGGAGTCATGCTCAGCAATAAAAATTTCCTGTGTAATACCACGGGCTCTGTGCCGCTTTACAGAATGCAGGACGGCTGGTGTTTTCTCATCGTTGGCCCGCTTTTCCATATTGCCGCAGGCGCACGCATTTTTAGCTGTGCGGTGCTCGGCGGCCATGCGATTGTGTTGCCAAAATTCGATGTGCCCGACGTATTAGAAAGCATCGCACGCTATCGAATCAATTCGGCTACGCTCGTTCCAACTATGTTTCAGATGCTTATCGATCACCCGCTTTTCTCGAGCGCTGATCTCTCGTCGATGCAGATGGTGGCCTCCGGTGCTGCACCGATGCCAATGGCACTTCAGCATCGCGTGATAGAGGCATTTTCTGGAATCAATCTCTATCAAACCTACGGGATGACAGAAGCGGCGCCCATTGTCACCAGTCTCGACTCGCAGTATCACGTCGTCAGCGGTCCTGGGTCTGAGAAACTCGGTTCGGTCGGCAGGCCGGCGCCACATGTGCAGCTACGCATTATCGACGAGCATGGCGCCGACCTTCCCACAGGGCAAACCGGCGAGGTGCTTGCGCGCGGCGACAACATCATGACCGGCTACTGGAATTTGCCAGAGCAGACGGCGGTTGCCTTGAAAGATGGGTGGTATCACACGGGCGATGCCGGCTATCTCGATGCCGAGGGGTTTTTGTTTCTCGAGGGCCGTGTCAAAGACATGATTGTCAGTGGTGGTGAGAATATCTATCCGATAGAAATTGAGAATGTGCTCTCGAGTCATCCCGCGGTGCATCAGTGTGCCGTTATCGGCATTCCTCACGAGACTTGGGGAGAGGCCGTGCACGCGGTTGTTCTTCTCGAAGGCTCAGAAAGTGAACCGCCGACGGAGCGTGAACTGATCACCTATTGCCGTGAAAGAATTGCCACGTACAAGTGTCCGGTAAGTGTCAGTTTTCGCAGCGAGCCGATGCCACTCTCGCCGATCAATAAAATTCTAAAGACCGAGCTTCGCAAGCCTTTTTGGGAAGGGCGATCGAGCGCGCTGGTTTGATCTAAGTCGTCCAGCCTCCCGCAAGCGGGATTAGCTGCCCGACCATGTGAGTGCAATGCTCACTCGCGAGGTAGGCGGCGAGTTCGGCAGTTTCAGAAGGCGCGCCGACCTTGTTTGTAGGGACATTGCGTTTCACGTGTTCTATGAATTTAGGTTGATCGAGCAAATCGTCGGGGTAATAAGTGTCATTGTTAACATAGTTCTGCGCAATCGCATTGACCTGAATGCCGCTTCTGGCCAGCTCGAGTCCAACCGCTTTAATGAAGCCATTCTGTGCGCCGCGTGCCGCGCAGTATGCTGCGTTATTTGCGATACCTTTAAGGGGTGCTGCGCTCGTGACCGCAATTATCTTGCCGCTCTGGCGTTCGAGCATCTGTGGCGTCACCGCGCGAACGAGATGCATAAGCGGATCCACAAGGCGTGCGAATAATCGCTGCCAGTCGGCGTCGTCTATCGCATGCACCGGGCCGGTCATCGGCGGCTCGGCAAGATTCGCTACTAGGATGTCGATGCGTCCGGCTTCTGCGATTACACGGTCAACCTCGGCATTGCTCGTGAGCGGCGAGTCGTCTTCGATAACGTCGATATCCAGTTGTTTAAACTTTGTGGCAATCGCGCGTCCCATGTAGCGGTCTGCGCACGTGATCAATGCCCGACGTGTTGGGGTTGTGGCTGTCATTTAGCGGTCCCTTAGCGATCCCTTAGGCTCGGCTTTTCGCTACCGTGCCGTGTTATTTTGAGCGAGTAAATGCTTAACAAATTTTTCAAGCGTCTCGTAGGGCTGGCAACCCACTACAACAAGATCGTTGGCATAGAACGTCGGCACGCCCGTCACACCAACTCCGCGCGATCGCGCCCAATCATCATCGACCTTGGCCGAGAAGCTGCGCTCGGTCAGAACGGTGCGCGCCGCGTCGCCGTCGAGTCCAACTGCCTCGGCGATTGCAATGAGCGCATCTCTATCGCTGATGTTAACAGCGTCGACAAAATAGGCGCGATAGAGCGCATCATGAATGGCATCGCCACCGGCCTGTGTGTCAGCCCACGCGCCCAGTTCTTGAGCGAGCCGACTATTATAGGTATGCGTGCGCTCACCGTAGGCAAGCCCAGCTTCCGCCATGAGACTTTTGAGCCTCTGGCGTATTGGCTCAATGTCTCGACCCGCGAACATCTCAGCCAGCGAGCGCCCTTCGGCTGGCGTGTCTGGATGCAAGGGAAAGTGAACCCACTGAATTTTGACAGGGTAGTTCGCTTTCAGTTTTTCAATACTCACGGTACTGAGGTAACACCAGGGTCAGACGTAATCGGTGAAGACGTCTAGTTGAATGACGTTGGACATTTAATGCTCCGACTGAGTAATGGGCGTTGCAATCGCGATAGCGTCGACTGTATCAAACTCTTCTCTGCGTTGCCTCGACTAGATCTGTTTGATCTAGATCAAGCCGGTGATAACCGACTTGTTCTATCGGCGATTAAGACGCTTATCCTGCAATTTGGAGTGTCGTTGCACCATTTGCCTCTTGTGCCAATTGCGCTAGACTCAGGGGGTTAGAGGGACTAGAGAAACCAGAGAACAAAAACGGAGAAAACGACCATGCGCAAACTCTTAACAGCCGGTGTCATACTCGGCGTCACAGCGATGCAACTCGCGGCGCTGCCGGCGACAGCTGTCGGTCAGTCTAGCGACGAGCCACTCGCCATACTCGTACCCGGTGGCGGCACGTATTCGCGGCCTATCACTACCGACTCTGATCTTGCTCAGCAGTTTTTTGATCAAGGCCTGCGCATGGCGTGGAGTTTTTACTTTCCCGAGTCGATTGCCTCGTATCAAGAAGCCAGCCGCCTAGATCCCGACAGCCCTATGCCGTATTTCGGTTTAGCGCATGCTGCTGGTCCGAACCCCAACAGCCGCTATGCCAATATGCCGGACGATCCGCAGGGTACCGGCCTTGCGGCAATCCGCGAAGCCATGCGGCGCATCGAGAACGCAACGCCGCGTGAGCAAGATATGATCCGTGCGCTTTTCGTTCTCTACAATAAAGATGCGATTCCCGATAACAGAGAGCGTGATTTTGCCTTCGTCGACGCGATGCGCAAACTCCATGCGAAATACCCTGAAGACCCCGATATCGGTGCAATGTTCGCAGCGGGTTTCATGAACACAACTCGCTGGGACTACTGGGAAAAGGATGGGACAGCGCGCCCCGGCACGGAGGAGGCGCAGTTAGCGCTAGAGGCTGCGATGCGTGCGGAGCACGATCACCCCGGCGCTAACCACCTCTACATCCACCTCATGGAGGCGTCTTCTCAGCCGGAGTTAGCCATGCCTGCAGCGCAGAAGCTCGAATCTACCGTGCCCATTTCGGGCCATATGGTTCATATGCCCGGACATATTTATCTACGAGTTGGCGAATACGAGAAGGCGATCGACATTAACGAGCGTTCGCAAATCGTTGATCTGCAGTTCGCAGAGCTGTGGGGCAACACGAACTTCCCCAATATTGGTACCTATCCGCTCTCTCACAAGATGCACGCACCACACGCGCTAGACTTCGTGCGCTATGCCAGCATGCTACAGGGCAGCTATGCTCAAGCATCCGAAGCGGCGCAGCGTGGAGCAGCGAGTGTCGGCACGGCGCCCGAGGCGGTAAACCGCGGCGAGAAGCGCGTTGTGCACTCTTGGGTTGTAGACAAGGTGTTTGGCAAATGGGACAAACTACTTAGCAGCGAGCAAAGCCATAAAGGCACGCCTTATCTCGATGGTATGTGGAGCTATGTGACGGGCAGCGCCAACATCGCTAAGGGCAACCTTGCGGCTGCGGACGCAGCGCTGCTCCATATTCGTGAAATGGCCACAGACCCGAAGGTCGATACTACAGGCGTAAGTCCAACCTCTGCTTCACAGATCCTCACACTTGCAGGCTTTGCCTTGGAGGGCGAGATAAAAGAGGCGCGCGGCGACCTGGACGGTGCGATTGCCGCTTATGCGCGTGCGGTCGAGATCGAAGATACGAACAGCTATACCGAACCACCCGACTGGTCCCAGTCCATGCGTCTGTACCTCGGCGCCGCTCAGCTAGACGCCGGACAGGCGGCCGAAGCCGAAGCGACATTCCGTCAAGACCTCGAGTGGAAGCAGCAGAGTGGCTGGTCGACCTTCGGTCTCTATCAGGCGATCGAGGCGCAGGGACGTAGCGCCGAGGCATTGATTGTGAAGCGTCAGTTCGAGTCCTTCTGGCGTAATGCCGATGTGACGCTGTCGCGGGCCCATCTCTAGTCTGAGTTCCGGCTTAATGCGCTACTCAAAGGGTCTGTTAGGAAACTGATAGACCCTTTTATTTGGCGCGAAAATGACGAAAGAAAGCCGATGGCTAGAGGCTAGATCGCAGGTGCCGGCTCTTATCTCGAATTGACTTAAACTCCGAACTTGGCAGCAACTCTGGCCAACGGGATGAGTTTGCGAGGTCGGTAATAATAGAGAGAAATAGTTCAATGTCCTGCACTGCCCCGCGCAGATCCCAGTCAGGGCTCCATGCGTCGCAGGTCTGGTGGTAGCAGTTACCGGTGTAGTCGGCGATCCATTTGTCGCCAGCCGCGCGCCCACCCTCAAGCAGATCAGCGCCCCCGGCAATGCCCATTAATAGAAGTACGGGAACGCCACGCCTTGCCAGTGAGAAATGGTCTGCTCTAAAAAATAGGCCGTTCTCCGGTAAATTTTCTGGCGTCACCGTGCGTTCCTGCAGTGAGGCGGCACGCACTAACTCCTGCTCAAGCTCGCTCTGCCCCTCGCCGACCTGGATAACATCCCGCGCGGGACCTGCGGTTTGCAGAATGTCTAGGGTGAAGTTCGCCACAGTTGTTTCGAGCGGGAAAAGGGGTTGGGAGGCATAGGCTTCGGAGCCAAGCAGTCCGCTCTCCTCTGCGGTCCACGCGGCGAAGATTACGCTGCGCTCTGGCTGCTCAGCGGTGCTGAGCACGCGGGCAAGTTCAATTACACCTGCAATGCCAAGCGCATCGTCGTTAGCGCCAGGTCGCACAGTGCGTCCAAGCGAATCGGGTTCGCCAATACCATAGGCGTCCCAATGTCCCGAAACCATTATTGTTTCCTCTGGGCGGCTCGACCCTTTCAGCCGCGCTAGCACGTTCTGGCTTTGGACCACTTCCATTTCAACCTCGAGGGTTGTGGATACCGTTATTCCCTCGAGCTCAAAGGCCTGGAAGGCATCATCGCGCGCGAGCCGTCGCTGCTCTTCGAGAGAAAGCCCCGCAAGCGTAAACAGTTCGCTCGCCGCATCGTTATGAATCCATCCCTGAAGCAAAGGCGGCTCGATGCCATCGGCGGGGCGTTCAATTGAGTAGTTTTCGCCGGGTGAGGAGGAGGCCACGTTCCAGCCATAGCCTGCGCCTGCATCGTCGTGAACCACCAAAGCGGCAAGCGCTCCGCGTCGCGCTGCTTCCTCAAATTTATAGGTCCAGCGACCGTAGTAAGTCATGCGTTTGCCGCCGAACCGACCTGCAACAGCTTCATCTTCTCGAGCCGCGAAATCAGGATCGTTGACTAAGAAGATGGCAAGCTTGCCGCGCAGATCTATGTCACTAAAATCATCCCAGTTACGCTCTGGCGCGAAGGCGCCGTGACCAACGAAGACGATCGGGGCGTTTACGATGACTGCCTGAGTAACAGGCCGAGTGGTGCTGAACTCTACGTCTGTCCCCTGGATCAGATTAACAGTCGCCCCGTCTGCGTCGATTCGGAGAGTAGGAGTGTTGTCCGTTGGAGCTGAAATCTGTGTATGAATCAGTGGCACAGACTGCGTCCATCCTCCTCTTTCGCCAGCCGGTTCGAGTCCTAATTCGGTAAAGCGTTCGATCAAATAGTTGACCGTCAGTGCTTCCCCAGGTCCGCCGGGAGCACGACCGTAGAATTCGTCCGATGCTAATATTCGCACCGTTTCGGATAGCTGCGCAGCGTCGATTTGAGCGGTCGCCGCATCATCTTGGTTTTCTTGACAGCCGCTGAGCAAGACTAAAAGACCTGCGATGAACGGCTGGGTTAGGAGGCGCGAAAAATTAACTGTCAACATACTGGGACCTGCGGGCATATAACTATTGGCAAAGAGTGTAGAGTCGGGCGGTGCTGTGTCGAGAGTTGCGAATTAATTAAAGTGATCTGGTGCGGTCGTGAGTCGTAAAGTAAGCTTCAACAGCAATTTTATGATACAGGCATGCCGTGACCGACGCGATTAAAGATTTCCTCCTCGCCAATCCTAAGACGGTTGTCCTCACAGGGGCGGGTATAAGCCTTGCCTCGGGCATTCCTACCTATCGCGATAGCGCGGGTAAGTGGCAACGCAATAACCCCATCCAACACCGAGATTTCGTTGAAAAGCCGACGTCTAGACAGCGCTATTGGGCGAGGAGCTACGCGGGATGGCCGGCCGTCGGGCGTGCTCAGCCTAACGCCGCTCACTTCGCGCTCGCTCGACTTGAGGCGGCGGGATATGGCTCTTTGCTGGTTACGCAGAATGTAGACCGGTTGCATCAGCGAGCGGGATCGCAACGGGTTATAGACCTGCACGGCAGGCTTGATCGCGTCATATGTTTAAGCTGCGGCGAGAGAACAGATCGGGCGCGCATGCAAGAGCGACTCATTGACTATAACCACTCGCTGCCAAGCCCCGGTGCCCTTGCACCAGACGGTGATGCAGACGTACCCGACGACATAATAAATCAGATAAATGTGCCACCCTGCGAGTCCTGCGGCGGCGTGCTTAAACCCGACGTTGTGTTTTTCGGCGATTCCGTCCTCCGTGCCACAGTCGACGAAATTTTCGCGGCAATCGACGCCGCGGGCGCACTATTGGTTATCGGCAGCTCGCTAATGGTATATTCGGGTTTTAGATTTTGTCGCCATGCTCATCAGGCGGGCTTCCCCCTAGCGTGTATCAATCCCGGCGCCACACGCGCCGACGATCTATTCACACACAAGAGCGAGAACGGCTGCTCGGAGCAGCTGCAGGCATTAGCGGCAGAATTAGCAGGGGGGTAAAGCGACTTTTCCCCATACAATAAAAACAAGCGCAGATTCATTTCACGGCGCTAATGGGGTAACAGAATGAACAAAACAACCTTCTCTGCAGACCAAGCAAACAAGCGCTGCGGCAACGGCACGACAAGAGCGCGACGCGTCTCACCCAAAGCGGCAGGGGTAACACTTGCTGCGATCAGCTTAGGACTCGCCGGATCGCTGTTCGCTCAGGATCACTTCAACGCAAAGGGTTCTCCGGCGTCAGTGCACACCTCAGAACTTCAACAAGCACTCCGCGAATCACTCCCCTTCGAAGACGATCGCGACTTTGCCGAGTCACGCCGCGGCTTTATCGCAGAACCCGCCTCCAAGCAGATCCTGAATTCTCAAGGCGCTGTCGTCTGGGACATGGGGCAATACGAATTCTTGCTAAGCGGCGAAGAGTTCGACTCGATGCATCCGTCGCTCCAACGTCAAGCAACACTTAATATGAATTTCGGTCTGTATGAGGTTGTGCCAGATTTTATCTATCAGGTGCGCGGCTTCGATCTCTCGAATATGACGCTCGTGCGCGGCAATACGGGCTGGATACTTTTCGACGTATTGCTATCTGCCGAAACCGCAGCGGCAGCACTTAAACTCGCCAATGAGCAGCTCGGCGAGTTGCCGGTCAAAGCGGTGGTGTACTCGCACTCGCATATCGATCATTTCGGAGGCGTGTTAGGCGTTACGAGCATCGACGCAGTTAATAACGGCGAAGTCGCTATCTATGCACCTGTGGGCTTCATGGAGGAGGCTATTTCTGAGAATGTCTACGCGGGCAATTCGATGTCGCGTCGTGCGGGCTTCCAGTACGGCCGACTTATACCTTCTAGCCCTTTTGGGCAGGTCGATTCGGCCATTGGCAAGGGGCTGTCGGTAGGCGCCGCGGGTCTAATCCCGCCCACTGTTGTTGTTACCGAGCCTTTTGAAGAGCACACGATAGACGGCATACGCGTGAATTTTCAGAACACGCCGGGCACCGAAGCGCCTGCAGAGATGAATGCGTGGTTCCCTGATCACAAAGTGTTCTGGGCGGCAGAAAATATCACAGCGACCATTCACAATGTTTACACGCTCCGCGGCGCACTAGTGAGGGACGCACTCGCATGGTCAAAGCAAATCAACGCTGCGCTCTATGAGTTTGGTCTTGAGGCAGAGGTTATGGTCTCATCACACAACTGGCCGCGTTGGGGCAACGAGCGAATTCAGGAAGTACTCCGCACTCAGAGAGACGCTTACGCGAACCTTAATAACCAAGTGCTGCATCTTGCGAACCAGGGCGTAACGATCAACGAAATTCACAACGAGTATAAAGTACCCCAGAGCCTGCAGCAGAAATGGAGTGCGCGTCAGTACCATGGGTCAGAATTTCATAATTCGCGCGCGGTGATCAATCGTTATCTTGGCTACTGGGATGGCAATCCAGCAACGCTCGTGCCGCTTTCGCCTGCCGATTCGGCTCCTCTTTATGTTGAGATGATGGGAGGTAGTGCGAAAATTATAGCGAGAAGCAGGGAGCTTGTTAACGAAGGTAGCTATCGCCATGCGATGGAACTACTTAATAAGCTTGTCTATGCAGAGCCTAGGAATACAGAAGCGAAAGACTTGTTGGCCGACGTATTCGAACAGCTTGGTTTCCAGTACGAAAGCGCAAGTGTGCGCCATGTTTTTCTTTCTTCTGCAGAGGAGTTACGCAACGGAGTGAGGCCGTTCGAGAGCCCACGAGGTGGTAGTCCGACGGTTGCCCGCGCGATGACAACTGGGCAGTGGTGGGATGCGGTGGCCACGCGTGTCGATAGCCAGGCCGCAGATGAAATTAATTTTGTGCTCAATTTCATTACGCCTGATACGGGCGAAACTTTTGTCGTAGAGATGAGTGGTGGGACGCTTTCTAATATCGAAGGCTATCTAGCGCCCAATCCCGATGTCACGATTACAATGAATCGCAGCGATGTCGAAACAATCATCATGGGACAGGCCACTCTGGGATCGCAGTTGCAAGGTGGTATCGGCACTGTAACTGGTAACGCGGGTTTACTTATGCAGCTGAATTCGGTTTTGGTTGAATTTGATCCAAGCTTTGAAGTTATTCCAGGAACGCGCAATCCATAAGCACCTCTTCAAGTCTCTAGCGAATCGATGATCCGCCGGAGCGCCGTGTTTGTGAGGGTAAAGAGAATGAATTTTCGATCTGTATCCAAAGTAGGGGTCTTGGGCGCCTTCGTGCTTAGCTTGATTGCCGTCAGTACCGCAGCGAATGCAGTCAGTGATAAACCAAACTTCGTAGTGGTTATGGCCGACGACCTCGGCTATGGCGACCTCGGTGTCTATGGCGCCAAGCTGATCAAGACGCCGAACCTCGACCGTATGGCATTGAATGGTGCTCGCTTAGATAGCTTCTATTCGAGTGCGAATATCTGCACGGCGGCGCGGGGAGGGTTATTAACCGGTCGGTATCCTATTCGGCTGGGACTTGTGAATGACGTAGCTCGGCCGACAAACGAAATTCATCTCGCGGAGGAGGAAATTACGATCGCCGAAGCGTTGCAGCCGCTAGGCTACCGTACCGGTCTCTTCGGCAAGTGGCACCTTGGCAGCCGCGTCGAATGGTCGCCGCTGAATGCAGGGTTCGATACCTACTTTGGTGTGCTGCACAGCAACGACATGCTGCCTCTCGAACTTTACAGCCAAGAGGCGATGATCGAAGACCCAGTGGTGCAGGAGACGCTGACACAGCGTTACACCGAACAAGCGCTGGCGTTTGTCGAAGACAGCGTTGCCAATGAAGATCCATTCTTCCTCTATTTGCCCCACAGCTTTCCACACGTCCCCCTTTACACGACAGCACCTTTTGAAGGGCAGTCCGATGCGGGGCTCTATGGCGATGTCGTCGAGACTATCGACTGGAGCATGGGAGAGATCCTCGCCAAGCTCGAGGAGTTAGGCGTGGCGGAGAATACTCTAGTTATTTTCACCTCCGACAACGGTCCTTGGTGGGAAGGTAGCCCCGGACCCTTTCGCGATCGCAAAGGCAGTTCATGGGAAGGCGGACAGCGCGTGCCGTTCATTGCGCAGTGGCCCGGCACAATTCCTCGAGGGTTAGTGTCGAACGAGCCGGCGATGAATATTGACCTTTTGCCAACGCTCGTCGCGCTTGCGGGTGGTGACTTACCAAACGATCGCGAAATAGACGGAAAGAACATTACTTCAATGCTGACAGAGAATGCGGCGTCGCCCCATGACGCACTCTTTCTGTTTGACGCCGATAGGATTGCGGGTGTGCGCAGTGGTCAATGGAAACTCGTGCTTGAGTCTCGCTATCGCACGGCTACTAACAGCTTTGATAATCCCGATTCTTATTATGGCCCCGTCGGGCTTTTGTTTGACGTAGTGAAGGACCCCTCCGAGACGTACAGCTTCGCGCGTGAACAGCCGGAGATCGTCGACTCGCTGCGAGCGCATCTCGAACGCGGCCAGAAAGCCTATAACAGCACCGTGTTGCCCAATATGTGGAATCGCTAAATCATGGTTCAGGTGACTATTGACGATGCGTCGAATACAGCGATAGCGGGCACAGCGCACGAATCCCATGGAAATACGCCGCCGCGCGACTCTCTGCTCGCAGTACAGAAGCTGAAAAAATCCTATGGGGATATCGAAGTGCTGCATGGCATCGACTTCGCTCTTCGACGCGGTGAAGTTCACGCGATCCTCGGTGAAAACGGTGCAGGGAAGTCAACGTTGGTGAAATGTCTCGCTGGGTTCGAGGCGCGCAACGAAGGGCAACTCTATGTGAATACGAAACAAGAGTTTTCTGGCGCTGACAGTGGAGCCGGCTCGTCGACAATCGCGGACAATGCAGTTTCGGCGCAGTTGATCACAGCAAAAGACTGGACTCATGCCGCAGCCGAGGCAGCGGGGGTCGTGCTCATTCATCAAGAGTTCAACCTCGCCGAGCAGCTTAGTGTGGCGGAGAATATCTTTCTTGGCAGCGAACTTCGCGGCAGGGGACTGGCCAGTTTGTTCCTCGACAAGAAGCAGATGATTGATCTCAGTCGGGACTACCTCGCTACGCTCCACTGCACTATTGATCCCGCGACCTTAGTTTCGAGTCTCTCTGTCGCCGATAAGCAGATGGTTGAAATTGCAAAGACACTCGCCAAAGACGCGCGCGTGCTTATTCTCGATGAACCGACCGCGGTATTAACGCAGAAAGAGAGCGCTGCGCTATTCGAATTAATTGACCGGCTCCGCGGACGCGGCGTAGGGATCATCTTTATCTCACATAAGCTCGAAGAGATAGAACGCATCGCCGATCGCATTACTGTCATTCGCGACGGCGACCTCGTAGGTTGCTACCCGGCCGCGACACTGAGTAAGGACGATATGGCGAGGCTCATGGTCGGCCGCGAACTTAGCTCTCTCTACCCGAAGGTGCCAGCCCCACACGAGTCGGCGAGCGTGGCGCTTTCCGTGCACGGTCTGCATGTCGCAGGAGCGAGTGCGCCAGAGAGCTTTGAGCTTCGCCGCGGCGAAATTCTGGCATTCTCTGGGCTAGTAGGCTCGGGACGGACGGCGCTTTTCGAAACTCTTGTAGGTCTGCGTCCCGCTCGGTCAGGCTCGGAGTCAAAAATTTTTGTGCAGGGAAATGAGGTGCGCCTTACCCAGTTTGCCGACGCTCGCGCCAACGGCATTGCTTATTTAACGAAAGATAGAAAAGGGAGTGGCCTGCTTCTTAACAAAGGATTGCGGGAGAATTTTTCGCTTTTTGCACTGGCGCAATTCGCGGGTGTTCTCATAGATACGCGTGCCGAACAATCTGCTTTCGACAAGGCCGTTGACACATTCGATATCCGCATGCGTGATACAGGCGTGGTGGCCGGTAATTTGTCAGGAGGCAATCAGCAGAAACTGCTTCTTGCGAAAATGCTCGAAACCGAACCTGACATCGTTATTGTCGACGAGCCCACGCGCGGCATCGACATCGGCACGAAAAGTCAGATCTATCATTTCCTTGCTGAACTAGCCGCGGCCGGAAAGGCCTTGGTTATCCTCTCGTCGGATATGAGCGAGGTGATTGGAATGGCGCATCGGGTGGCGGTGATGCATCAAGGCAATATTGCCGGTGTGCTAAGCGGCAATGAGATTACAGAACACGAGATTATGCGTTACGCGACAGGCCTTAAGGCTGCCGCGGCATAAAAAACAGCATGATGCCGCAAGTCCGTGGCGATGCTAGAACGGGACAGTAGATGACAAAAGTAGACTTCAAGACTGCGGGGCCTTTTATCGCCCTCATAGCCTTATTCATCCTCGGAATTTTCGTTAACGATGCGTTTCTGAGTGCGGGCAATGTGAGTAACATTCTTGCGCGCAGCTCGTTCATTGGCATTGTCGCAATCGGCGCTACGTTTGTTATCACCACCGGCGGAATTGATTTGTCGGTCGGTTCGATGGCTGCGTTTATTTCTGGCTGCATGATTCTGCTGATGAACGCGCTCATGGCCAAAATAGACTCTTTTGTGACGATTATCTTCTTGGCGATAGTGGCCTCAGCGGCGATCGGTGCGCTTGCAGGAATGATAAATGGCCTGCTGACCACGAAGGCGAAAATCGAAGCGTTTATCGTGACCTTGGGCACGATGGGGATTTACCGCTCGCTCGTTACTTACATGGCTGACGGCGGCACGCTTTCGCTCAACTTCACCCTCGGGGATGTCTATAGCGAAGTCTATTACGGCACTTTGCTCGGCCTGCCCTATCCGGTCTGGGTTTTCTTGGCCGTGGCGATAATCGGGTATGTGCTCCTTAACATGACCGTATTCGGACGCCACTGTTTTGCAGTAGGATCGAATGAAAGTGTCGCACATTACTCGGCCATCAACGTCGACCGCGTCAAAACCGCGACTTATATTTTGCAGGGTCTTTGCGTGTCGATAGCGACGATTATTTATGTACCCCGACTCGGTTCCGCATCGGGACAGACCGGTATCCTGTGGGAGCTCGAAGCAATCGCCGCGGTCATTATCGGCGGTACGATGCTCAAGGGAGGTTATGGGCGCATAGGGGGCACGGTTGTTGGCGCGTTGATACTCACGCTAATTGGCAACATACTGAACCTTACGGATGCAGTGAGCAATTATCTCAATGGCGCGGTGCAAGGTGTAATAGTGATTGTCGCTGTGTACCTACAGCGCGGCGCATGGCGCGCGAAGAACTAAGTCTAAAAACAGGTGATAAGCATGATTAACTATGAGATGACAGCGGTACGTGCACGTTCCGCTCACGGCAGCCTTGGCGTAATGCTTCGTCTTGGCACTTTATGTGCGGGCACCTTCATTAGCGCGGCATGCTTGTTTGCCAAGCGTTCGATGCTCACTCTCGCAGCGTCGAGCCTATTACTGGCGGCGGTGGCGCCGACTCTTCACGCACAAACAATCGGCGTCTCAATTCCCGCGGCGACGCATGGCTGGGCCGGTGGTCTGAATTTTCATGCCGAGCAGACAAAAGCGCGGCTCGAAGGCGCGAACCCGGGCTTAAAGGTTGTTCTCGTGACTGCAAATAGTGCGTCAGAGCAGGCGAACGATTTAGAAGACTTGGTCGCGATTCATCGAATGGATGCGCTTGTTATATTGCCCTTTGAGTCTGCACCGTTAACGGGCCCGGTGCGCAATGCGAAGCGCCGCGGCGTATTCGTCACTGTTGTCGATCGCGGCCTTAGCGAGTCTGGTATCCACGATGTTTATGTCGCTGGCAATAACGCGGAAATGGGGCGCGTGTCGGGCGAGTACATCAAAGAGCGCTTAGACGGTAGCGGGAAAATTGTTGTACTGCGCGGGATGCCGACGGTGATCGATGAGCAGCGCTTTGACGGCTTTATGTCGGCGCTCGAAGGAAGCAATGTCGAAGTATTAGACGATCAGTATGCCAATTGGAATCGCGACGACGGCTTCACGGTAATGCAAGATTTTCTCTCGCGGTTTTCCGAAATAGATGCGGTATGGGCGCAAGACGATGACATCGCGATCGGCGTCATTCAGGCGGTTCGGCAGGCTCGGCGACAGGAGGAATTATTTATTGTTGGCGGTGGCGGCATGAAAGACATAGTCAAGCGTGTGATGGACGGTGACGAGTTGACGCCCGTAGACGTTCTCTACCCACCATCGATGATCTCCACGGCAATGGAGCTTACAGCGCTTAAGCTGATCTCCGATACGCCCATCGAAGGCGAATATATCCTCGGCTCGCCGCTCATCACGAGAGAGAATGCCGAAGACTACTATTTTCCAGACTCGCCATTCTAGTAACCGGCAGAAGAGGACAGAGATGAAGACGATCAAAGGGCCTGCAATTTTTTTAGCACAGTTTGTCGGTGAGCACGCACCGTTCAATTCGCTAGACAGCATAGCCGCTTGGGCAGCCGATCTGGGTTACAAAGGCATTCAAGTACCCAGCGGCGAGCCTAGCCTGATTGATCTTGAGCTCGCCGCTGAAAGTCAGTCTTATTGCGATGACCTTCGCGATACCTTAGCGAATCATGGCATAGAGATAACCGAACTATCGACTCACTTGCAAGGTCAGCTTGTCGCCGTGCATCCGGCCTATGACGAGATGTTCGACGGCTTCGCCCCTGCGAATGTGCGCGGCCGACCCGATGCGCGCCAAGACTGGGCAGTGAATCAACTTATGCTTGCAGCGAAGGCCTCGCGCAGACTCGGACTTACCGCCCACGCCAGTTTCTCGGGCGCACTCGCATGGCCTTACTTTTATCCGTGGCCACAGCGTCCCGCCGGTCTGGTCGAGACGGCGTTTGATGAACTTGCGGCGCGTTGGCTTCCTATTCTCGACGCGTTCGACGATGCGGGTGTCGACATCGGATTCGAGCTGCATCCCGGCGAAGACCTACACGATGGTGTGACCTTCGATATGTTTCTCGAGCGAGTTAACAACCATCCCCGCGCCAATATTCTGTTCGACCCCAGCCACATGGTCTTGCAGCAACTCGATTACCTCAGCTTTATGGATGTCTATAAAGAGCGCATAAAGCTTGTGCACATCAAAGACGCCGAGTTTAATCCAACGGCCAGACAGGGCGTTTATGGTGGCTATCAGCCTTGGGTCGATAGGGCGGGCCGTTTCCGCTCGTTAGGCGATGGCCAAGTCGATTTTCGCTCGATGTTTTCTAAACTCGCCGCAAACGACTTCGAGGGATGGGCGGTGCTTGAGTGGGAGTGCTGCCTTAAACATCCCGAAGACGGCGCGCGCGAAGGCGCCGCGTTCATTAAGGATCATATCATTCGCGTTACCGATCGTGCCTTCGACGATTTCGCTGATGCGGGTACCAATGACGCAGCCAATGCGCGCATTCTGGGTTTAGATTAATGGTTGCACGAATTCGCTTAGGTATGGTGGGAGGCGGACAGGGCGCGTTCATTGGCGAGGTGCACCGCTTTGCTGCTCGCCTCGATGACCGTTTCGAGTTTTGTGCGGGCGCTCTCAGTGCGGATCCTGCGCGGGCACGTGAGTCAGCTCGGGAACTCGGCATTGCCGCCGATCGCACCTACGTGTCTTTCGAGGAAATGGCGCGAGTAGAATCACAGCGCGAAGACGGCGTGCAGGCGGTAGCAATCGTAACGCCGAATCATCTGCATTTTGAACCCGCCAAGGCAATGCTCGCGGCCGGTATTCATGTCATTTGCGATAAGCCGCTCACTAATGACTATGCCCAAGCACAAGAACTTGCCGAAATCGTAAGCAAAAGTAAGGCACAGTTCGCCGTGACCTATAACTACAGCGGTTATCCACTTGTCCGCGAGGCGCGCCACCTAGTTGCTTCCGGCGCGCTCGGTGCGATTCGATTAGTACAGGTCGAATACCCACAGGACTGGCTCGCAACGAATATCGAGGCCAGTGGCCAGAAGCAAGCGGCGTGGCGAACAGATCCTGCTTGCGCAGGCGAAGGCGGTAGCATCGGCGACATAGGCACTCACGCTTTCCACCTCGCGGGATTTGTTTGCGGCATGCAGCCGACAAGCCTGCTTGCCGATCTCACTTCTTTCGTCCCCGGCCGCGTCCTCGACGACAACGCCCACATTCTTCTGCGATACGCTAGCGGCGCTCGAGGCATGCTTTGGGCCAGTCAGGTAGCTGCGGGACAGGAAAATGCGCTCCGGCTGCGGGTGTACGGTGAAACGGGGAGTCTGGAATGGTTCCAAGAAAACCCTAATCAACTTTTTCATCGTCCCTTAGGCGAGCCGATGCGCACGCTCACCCGCGGCGGATCTGGTCTTTCGGCAAGCGTTGCTACACGAATCCCTGCGGGTCACCCGGAAGGATTTATCGAAGGCTTCGCCACGCTCTATAGCGACTTTGCCGACCTGATCGCATCCAGTGATGCAATTCGCGATTGCAATGAAGACGATCCTTCGCGGCTCCTCCCCACTGTCGCCGACGGTGTAAAGGGTGTACGTTTTGTTGCAGCGGCGGTAGAGTCGATGGCAAATGGCTCCAGTTGGGTGACGCTTTAGTAATTCAGAATCTAAAAAAAGGACTAGGCACAATGGCGAATATCAGCCGACGAAAATTTCTAAATCGCAGCGGGCTATTAACCGCCGGCATCGCAAGCAGTGCGCTGCTTCAGTCATTCGCTGTCGCGCAATCTCGCCGAGTAGAAAATGTTGGACTTCAGCTGTACACACTGCGCAAAGAACTTGCCGATGATTTCGATGGCACGCTCGCACGCGTAGCCGAGCTTGGGTATAAAGAGATGGAGTTTGCTGGCTACTTCGGCCGCAGCGCGGCTCAGATTAAGGCGGCGCTCGACGCGAACGGATTGGTGTCACCGGCGGCGCATATTCAATGGGCCGCAGTCCGCGATAATCTACAAAGTGAAATTGAGCGCGCAGTAGGGATAGGCCAAGATTATATTGTCATTCCGTATTTGCAAGAAAACGAGAGAACACTCGATCACTACAAGCGGCTTGTCGATACGCTCAACGCTGCGGGTGAGGCTTGTCGCGAGGCGGGTCTTAAAATCGCTTACCACAACCATGATTTTGAATTTGCCACCGTCGATGGCGTCGTTCCCTATGACATGCTGCTTGCCCAGACTGATCCGGCACTTGTCGATATGGAACTCGATCTGTTCTGGATAGCCTATGCTGGGGTCGATCCCCTCCGCTATGTTAAGGAACATGCGGGCCGCTTCAGTATGCTGCATGTAAAAGACCTTTCCGTTGATCGAAAGATGGTGGCAGTGGGCGAGGGCTCGATCGACTTCGAATCCATTTTCGCGCTTACCGATACCGGTGGTTTTAAACATTATTTTGTCGAACACGACAATCCTGTCGACGCGTTCGAGTCTGTGTCCACGAGCATCGAATCGGTACGCCGAATGAGATTTTAATCTGCAAGCACAGCGGCGCAGCACCAAGCGGTAAGAAAACGAGGAGAGAAAAATGAAAACCAGAAGAGAGTTTATCCAAGGCTTAATCTTATCGGTTGGCGGTGCGGCGACGCTCAGCGCCTGCGGAGATAATTCCCCTGCGGTCACAGCGACCGCACCGAACAACCCAGGGCGATTTTATACAAGTGAGGAAATGGCGCTCGTTAGCCGCGTCTCAGATCTCATCATCCCTCGGACAGATACACCCGGCGCGCTCGACGTCAATGTTGCCGGCTACCTCGATGGCCTCATGAGCGATTGGGCAAGCGCAGAGACTCAGGGCGCGCACCGCGCAGCTCTCGCTCGACTGCGCGCAGACCTCGATTCTGCCGTTGGTGTTCCTTTCGAGCGTGCGGCGCAAGACGCAGCCGAGCACGCATTAACAGAACTCGACGCACGCGCGTTCGAGATCGATCAGAGCATGGACGGCTATCGCCGTTTCAAAGGCTGGATAACACAGGCATATTTCGCAACCGAAGGAGGCGCTGTCCAAGAACTAAAATGGGTCGCCTTACCCGGCCGTTGGGATCCGAGCGTCGACATAACGCCTGCGTAACTCTGCGCGCCAAATGCGTTGCGCAAAAAATGACAAAGCGCCTTAAGGCGGCTCCAAAAGAATTGAAAAGAGGATAACCACAGTGGCAGATTTCGATGCGATAGTAGTAGGGTCGGGAATGAGTGGCGGCATGTCGGCCAAAGAGCTTACCGAGCGTGGACTCAAAGTGCTGGTGTTAGAGCGAGGCCCTGAAATAATTCCGGAGCGCGACTATACTGACAATTTAACCCCTTGGGAGAAACCCAATCTCGACAGCGTTCCGCAGGACGAGATAGCGGAACATTATCCGCGTCAATACGGTGGCGTCGCTTACGCGATCAAAGAATCGACAAAACACTTTTGGGTAAAAGATTCCGAACACCCCTACGAAGAGGCCGAGGGCACGACTTACGACTGGCTGCGTGGCTATCATACAGCGGGCCGATCGATCATGTGGTCGCGCCAAACTTACCGCTTGAGTGATCTCGATTTCGGTGCAAACGCGCGCGAGGGCCATGCTATCGACTGGCCAATCCGTTATGCCGACATTGAGCCTTGGTATAACAAGGTCGAGACCTTTGTTGGTATTTCTGGCAGCGCCGAAGGACTGCCACATCTTCCCGATAGTGTTTTCCAGCCGGCGTTTGAACTCACCGATGCCGAGAAAGCCTTAAAGGCAAGCGTTGAGTCGACTTTCCCCGAACGCAATGTCATTCCTGCGCGTATCGCACATCTTACAGAGGCGACAGAGGAGCAGAAATCGCTTGGGCGCAGCAACTGCCAAGTACGTAATCACTGCCACCAAGGCTGCAGCTTCAAGGCGTATTTCTCCTCGCTTAACGCGACACTACCCGCTGCCGAACGCACTGGCAACTTAACCATGGTTCACAACGCGATAGTTGAGTCGATCGAATACAACGCGGCGAGTAATCGTGTCTCTGGTGTGCGAGTAATCGATGCAGAGACAAACGAGAAACGCACCTATACAGCAAAAGTTATTTTCCTAAATGCGTCCACAATCGCATCGGCAATGATTCTGCTGCAATCAAAGTCAGAAACGTTCCCTAATGGACTGGCGAATCGTTCCGACCAAGTAGGCCGCAATTTAATGGACCACGTGAGCGGCGCAAATGCGACCGGTTACCTTAGCGGATTCGATAACAAGACAACGTTTGGCAGACGACCAAGCGGCGGTATTTATATTCCGCGTTACGCCAATCTCAATGGGCAAGACAAGCCCTATCGCCGCGGGTTTGGTTTCCAAGGAGGCGCAACCTCAGTGGGTAATGCAGGCGGGCAAATCCCTGGCATCGGTCGGGCGTTTAAGGAAGCGCACAGATTACCGAGCGCATGGCGTATTGGTATCGGCGCCTTTGGCGAGCAGCTCTCGAATCCAGATAATCGCGTTACCCTTCATCCCAGCAAACGCGATAAATGGGGCAACCCTCTCGCGTTATTCAACGTTAAGTATGGCGAAAACGAATATAAAATGTTGGAAGAGGCGAGCAAAGACGCTGTCGCGATGCTCGAGGCAGCGGGTTGTACAAACATCACCGCGACACCGGTCAATCTCACCAAGCCTGGTAACCGCATTCACGAAATGGGTAGCGCGCGCATGGGGCACGACCCCGAGACCTCCGTGCTTAACGGCTGGTGTCAGGCACACGATGTGCCAAACCTGTTCATCACCGACGGCTCGTTTATGACGTCGGCCGCCTGTCAGAATCCGTCGCTTACATATATGGCGTTCAGCGCGCGTGCCGCGAACTACGCAGCTGATCTGATTGAGCAGGGGGTCATCTAGCAGATTCTATGTTGAGTAGCTCAATCAGATTGCGAGTGAAAAATTTGATTAATCTAGAAAGGGATAAGCCGCTATGACACTCAGAAGCACCTATCTTCTACTTGCGATACTCGGCGCGGCAGTGCCCTATCTTTTCTTCCTGGATTTTTTCGGCGAGTACGGGGTGAGTGTTTCAGACTTCATCGTCGCGCTCTTCGCGAATTCTGCTGTCGGCGGATTTACGGCCGATCTCCTCATTAGCTCGTTTGTATTCTGGCTATATATGTTCGCCCGTCGCGCACAGACGAAAGGCACAAGTCCAGCCCCTTGGATTTTTATGCTTCTGAATCTAGGTATCGGATTGTCCTGCGCTCTCCCTGCCTACCTCTATGCGCAGGCTAGTCGCGATGCGCAGTAATAGGGTTTTACAAGACTGATGCGCGGCGTCAAAAAACAGGATCTCCCTCAGAAAATTTGCCCTGTCTGCAAACTGCCTTTTGCGTGGCGGAAAAAATGGGAGAAGAATTGGGACGAGGTTAAATACTGTTCGGAGCGGTGCCGACGATCGGTTAAGGCCTGCCAAGCCCCAGCTTCCCCCGAACCGCGCTAAACGCTTCAAACTGACTCAGATAGACCTCGCCGCTGAGATGCGCGAAGAAATCGGTGCGATTGAGCATGTCCATCACGGGCCCCTTCACCTCCGACAGGTTCAGCGTGATTCCCTGCTGTTTCAAGCGCAGATTGATCGCTTCGAGTGTCTCCAACGCCGTGTAGTCAATCTCATTAATCGCCGTGCACATGAGTATAACGTGTGCGATTTCGCCGTTGTCGAACGCGGCAGAATAGATCCGTTCCTCGAGATAAGAGGCGTTGGCGAAGAAGAGGCTTTCGTCGACTCGAAGAGTAAGAATCTGTGGATAACTTTCGACCTGATAACGGCGCACGTTGCGGAAATGCTCGGTGCCCTCGATAAGCCCCACTTCGGCGATATGCGGCTTGGAGGTGCGATAGAGATGTAAACCAATCGATACTAAGATGCCGCAGGACACACCGGCTTCGACGCCGAACCCCAAGGTAATAAACATTGTGACCAACACGGCTGCCGTATCACCCTTGGAGACGCGCCAGGTCTTTTTGATGACCGAAAAATCAACGAGGGCAATGACGGCAACGATAATCGTGGCGGCGAGAGTCGCCTTAGGCAGACTGTAAAGTAATGGCGTGAGGAAGAGAGAGACTACGCCGATGAATGCAGCGGTCATGAGGCTCGCCGCCTGAGTTACGGCGCCTGCGTCGAAG
>JALRKV010000103.1 GCA_023254735.1 Pseudomonadales bacterium
TTGCTCATCGCGTCGCCGTAAACGCCTGCGGCGACGAACCAATTTACGCCGCTGTTCTCGTAGCGCGCGCCGATGGCGCGATCTGTAAACGTCGCGACTAAGTAGTTGTCTGCGCTTCGCTCGACGAAGGGAATGTCGTTAGAGCTCATTTCGAGTGAGAGGCTGTAGGGCTGTTTCTGATGCCCGACGTAGAGGGAGGCGCCACCGTCCGTCTCGTAGCCTAATTTTATATCCTTTATCGCGACCTTGTTTTTCGCATAGTCGAATTCGGCGGCGTAGCCCCAGTTATTGTCGAACACGCCGTCTATTTCGATGCGTCCCCGTCGAACCTGGCTACCGCTAATAGGATCTTTGCCTATGCGTGAATCGAATGAGTGGTCGATGTAGTCGAGATGCAAGCGTCCGCCAATCTCCACCTCGTAGGCGCCGTCGGCTGACTTCACGTTGAGCCCGCTGCCATTAGCGAAGCCAATGTTTACGACGTCGGCCTCCTCTAACGCCTCTTTGCTCAACAGTTCGTCGTACTGCGCTTGGTCGATCGCGCCGTTGCTCAGTAGTATATCTAGGAGCGCCTGGTCTGCGGCTTGGGCGGTCGATGTGACAAGAGCAATCGCGGAGGTTAGGGCTATTGCCGAGGCTTTTACAAAGCCGTTCGAGCCGGCAACTTGATGCATTCTGTGTGTCATTTCGTCTTTTCTCCGCGTCAGTATGATAGGCCTAGCGCTGAGAAGCACGATCAGACCTGTGAACTTGATAGCAGCACTCTATTACCAAAATATTACAGGTTTATGACAATGTGACAGAAAGGTCATTATTTTGACCAAAAACGGAAATATTTAGGCAATAAGCAGTAGCTCAAGCAAAAAGAGAGACTGGGAACGGCAGTAGACCGGGCTTTGTAAGGGTGATAACGGTTCAAGCATCGAACAGACAACTGGGTTACAGAGAAAGTAGGGAGGGGAACAGGCTCAGCGCATCTTCTGCGTGGCGCAGCGAAAGGTGCCCACGGCAAACCCGCGAAGCTTCGCATGCTTTGTTTTGCGCGCGGTTACACGCTTGCGCCACATTCTAAACGAAGAGGGTTTCATCTCGAGCCGCATGAGCTTAATGACCTCTGACTCTTTGAGCCCGTAAGACGCCTCTATCGCTTCGAAGGGCGTGCGGTCTTCCCATGCCATTTCGATGATTCGGCTAATGTCACTAGGGGTCATTCTTCTGTCTCACATGCAGACTGTTAAGTTGCCTCTAGATCTCGACGGCAACTTTATAAGTCGGGTCTTCGATGATGTTTACATCGATAATTTTTTCAGCGTTCTTAAGAAGCTTCAAGCAATCGGGGCTAAGATGCCTGAGGTGCAGTTCTTTGCCGGCTCGCGTGTAGCGTTCGGTGATTTTGTTGAGCGCTTCGATACCAGACATATCATTTACGCGGCTTTCGCGGAAATCGATTATTACAACGTCGGGATCGGCAGCGATATCGAACTTCTCGGCGAAAGCCTGTACCGAACCGAAGAACAGCGGGCCGTAGATTTCATAGTGCTTAGTACCTTTCTCGTCGACGTACTTACGCGCACGGATACGTTTGGCGTTCTCCCATGCGAATACCAGCGCCGAGATGATCACACCGATAAGCACCGCTAGCGCGAGGTTATGCAGGAGTACGGTGATGCCCGCAACAAGAAAGCCCACTAAGTTGTCGCGCGTTGGCATCCTTCCGATTGCCCTGATACTCGCCCATTCAAAGGTCCCTATCGCGACCATAATCATCAGCCCTGTTAGGGCGGCGATTGGCATCTTCTCGATGTATTCGGCGCCAAACATGATGAACACAAGCAGCATAACCGAGGCGACGATACCCGAGAGGCGTGCGCGGGCGCCGGATGAGATGTTAATAAGGCTTTGACCAATCATCGCGCAGCCACCCATGCCAGAAAAGAATCCGGTGACAAAGTTCGCAAGACCCTGAGCTATTGCTTCTTTATTACTCTTACCGCGAGTCTCGGTAATCTCATCGATGAGGTTTAATGTCAGCAGGCTTTCTATAAGGCCAACGCCAGCAACGATAAAGGCGTAGGGGAAAATAATGCTAAGAGTCTCGAGGGTAAGGGGCACGTCGGGAATATGGAAGGGAGGGAAGCCGCCCTTAATCGAGCTTATGTCGCCAACGTTGCGCGTATCGATATCCAGACCGAGAACGATAGCGCTAACGACCAAGATCGCCGCAAGCGAGGCAGGCACTGCTTTGGTCAGCTTCGGTAGGCCCCAAATAATAAGCATTGTGAGAAAAACGAGGCTCAGCATAACGTTAAGCTGATCGCCGATCATCCAATCCATCTCGCCGTTCTCCCCGGCAACTTTGAACGATGCTAGCTGCGCTAGAAAAATGACAATCGCGAGCCCGTTAACAAAGCCAAACATTACCGAGTGCGGTACGAGGCGAATGAATTTTCCTAACTTGAACGCCCCCGCTAGCATTTGAATCATGCCTGCAAGCACAACCGTGGCGAAGATGTATTCGACGCCATGGCTCTGCGCGAGACTCACTATGACCACTGCCACCGCGCCGGTTGCGCCCGAAATCATGCCCGGCCGACCGCCAAAAAGCGAGGTGATAAGGCCGATGCTAAATGCGGCATAGAGGCCCGTGAGCGGAGAAAGCCCAGCGATAAGCGCGAAGGCAATCGCCTCAGGCACCAGCGCCAAGGACACCGTGAGTCCGGAAAGGATTTCGGTCATGAAGTTGATGTGCTTAGAGCGGTCGTAGAGGTTTAACAGATTTTTCATAGGTTTGAGATCGGACGTAGACACGCGCAAAAGGCGCGCACTCTACAGGAAAGGGTGTCCAATGAGAAGGAAAGGATACTTTTGGCGGGTAGTGGGACAGGATCGAGCAGCCGTTAAAGCGCCAGTCGCAGACCCTCCACCGCGATATGGTAGCCCGCGTCTAACACGCGAAGGCTCTCAAGACTTTCAGGGTTTAACAGAGGATTAGTATGATTAAAGTGTATAAACCAGACCTTATCGCGTTCCGCGGCAGATAAATCTGAAAACAACGCCATCGACTCTACGACGAAAGGATGCGGGATTTGGGACATATCGCGATTGCCGAGCTCGCCGTCGGCGAAGAAAGTCGCGTCCAGCAGGGCGTAGTCGACTGTCTTAATCAGTGCGGCGATGTCTGTGTCCCAGTCGGCCCACTTGTTAATATCTGGGATAAAAAGCGCACTTTTGTTAGGTCCTTCGATGTGATACCCGACCGTCTCGGAAAACTCATCACGATGCGGAACTAGCATGGGGGTCACTGAAAGGGTTGTTGTCAGAGCCACAGGGTGGTTATCTCGAAGCGGCATAAGCGCTACGTTGTCTAATGCAATAAGTTGGCTCCAGGGGCCATTATTACTCAGATATGCCGACATCAGCGGCATAGCATACACTGGCAGTCCCTGCGCATTCATCGCCTCTCGCCCGAAGTGCATTAAGCCTGCATAGTGACCGATATGCGCATGTGTCAGAAAGACTCCATCTAGGCCATAGCGGGTAGTTGGGGCCTCAATTTGAAGAGTGTAAAGCTGTTCCGGAAGATGTGGCGTCGCCTCGAATAAGAAATTCAGGTCCCGCTCAGGGTCTATTAGTGCAATTGAAGTCGCAGTGCGGCGCTGGTAGGGGTCTTCCCAGCCTTTCATACAATGTGGCTGATAACAGCCAACCTGCGGATACCCCGCGTCCTGCGCGACGCCGAGTATAAAGAGGTACGGGGTTTCTTGCGCCGATACGAGGGAGCTATTAGCGAGGGTATGAGCTATTAAAACTATCGAGATACAAAGTTTTCTCATCTAACAATTCCCTCCAAAATCCAGCTCATTCTGTTAGACTCGGTAGAGATGGGTAACATCATCTCGCTCTACAAGTTCTGCTAACGATGCAGATCATTCTCTCATGCGCTGTCGTTGCAGTGCTAGTCATCTCGCTAGGCCTCCTCGTCCGCTGCGGACGCCTGATTCTCACTGGGCGGACTCCGACACGCTTCTTCGCATTTTTTGCGATATTGTTTACCTCGGGCCTCGATGTCGGTCTGATCATGTTTCCGCTAACTGAATTTCCAATTTACGAAACAAGAAAAATTTATGGATTCACCAATCCGATTGCTATCGAATTTGGTTTCTGGGGATTTTACATTTGGCTATTCTACTTTCTCACCACGTTTTATTTCTGCTTGGTAGAACCGCGCTTAAAAATATTCGAAATACCCTGGGTAAAAAAAGTAAACAACGCGACGATCATCGCAACGTGTGCGTTCACCGGCTATTTGTTTCTTCAGTATCTGCCTGATTATGTGTCAGGCATCTCGCCTCTCTACACGTTTGCTTTTGTCGGCGCGGTAGTACTCGCTGCCGTTATTTCGAGTACGGATATTCGCTACCTCAAAATATTGAGTCTCGCTTCTACTTGGCTTTTCTTCGCGCTGATTGTTGCGATGTGGGCGTTCGGAGGACTTGGATTGTCCGGACTGGCGACAAACATGGCCCAGCTCGGAGGCTACTTTAGTAACATTCACCGCTTTATTCTCCCGCTCTCGGATTATCATGCTTTTTATTTATTCTGGTGGTTTGCTTGGAGCATCATGATCGGTCAGTTCGTCTCTAGGTTTGTCGGCGGACTGCGAACGTGGCAGCTCTTACTGGCTCTATTGCTCATTCCATCTATTCCGATTGCGCTGTGGTTTTCTGTTCTGTTCGGCGTCTATGAGCAAGGACTCGAAGTATCGGGCTATATGAATGTCCTAATGGTTTTGGTAGGAACCATTTTTGTGACGAATTCATTAGATTCTTTGATGCGATTGTATTCGGAAAATTTGCGTCTCACAGTTGGTCACCTCGGCATGAGGAATTATATCGTGGGCCACTGGGTGCTGCTTTATAGCCTCATATTGCTCTATCAATTCACGCCGCTGCAGATCGAATGGATAGGGTTGGTAGTTATCTTTTTGTACGCCGCCGTTGCGGGATTAACCTATCGACGCAGGCACGATCTTGCCGCGTCTCTGAGGGCTTAAGAGGAAATAGCGTGAAAGAGTTCGATTACATTGTTGTGGGTGCGGGTTCGGCGGGCTGTGTGCTAGCCAATAGGCTCTCCGCGAATCCAGAGAATCGAGTTTTGCTTATGGAGGCAGGGGGCAGCGACAAAAATATTTTTGTACAGATGCCAACGGCGCTGGCCTATCCGATGGCCTCCGACCGCTTCAACTGGGGCTACCACTCCGAGCCCGAGCCTTGTCTAGACGGTAGACGGATAAGTTGCCCTCGAGGCAAAGGACTAGGTGGCTCTTCTTCCATCAACGGCATGGTTTATGTGCGCGGCAATCCGCACGACTTCGAAGAGTGGAAAGAGGCGGGAGCCGAGGGTTGGGGTTACAGAGAGTGCTTACCCTATTTCAAAAAGGCAGAGACTTGGATTAAGGGCGGTGATGCTTATCGCGGTGGCGACGGCCCGCTCGGTGTTTGTGCGGGCAATGAGATGAAGCTGAATCCGCTCTACCGTGCGTTCATCGACGCGGGAATCGACGCAGGTTACCCGGAGACCGAAGACTATAACGGCGAGCATCAGGAAGGCTTTGGTCCTATGCACATGACCGTTCGCGATGGCGTGCGTGAATCGACATCGCGTGCTTATCTGCGCCCCGTGCTCAATCGCCCAAATCTCACGCTAATCACTAAGGCACTGGCAAAGACAATCGAATTCGATGGGTTGAAGGCAATAGGAATCAATGTCGATATCGCAGGGAAACCTGAATTATTCGCCGTAAAAAAAGAGCTGCTGATCGCAGCAGGTGCGATCGCCTCACCGATGCTCCTGCAGCGTTCGGGTATCGGCGCTCGGGAGGATCTCGCTGAAGCAGGTGTCCCGCAGAGGTTCGACTTACCCGGTGTGGGCAAAAATCTTCAGGATCATCTCGAGGTCTATTTTCAGTTCTGGTGTAAGCTGCCTGTGAGTCTCAATTCCAAGCTCGGACTTATCAGCAAAGGCGTCATCGGCGCCGAATGGCTGCTCACTAAAAAGGGGCTTGGCGCGACGAATCATTTCGAGTCTTGCGCGTTTATCCGTTCGTCGATCGGCCTCAAAGCGCCCGATATTCAGTACCACTTTTTGCCAGCTGCGATGCGATATGACGGGACCCCGTCAATTTCGGGGCACGGATTTCAGGTTCATGTCGGTCCTAATAAGCCAAGGAGTCGCGGACGGGTAAAAATCACCTCTGCCGATGCCTCCGCCGCGCCGAGTATTCTGTTTAACTACCTGCAAGCACAGGAAGATCGAGAGGCGTGGCGGCGCTGCATCCGGTTGACGCGTGAGATAATTCATCAGCCGGCGATGGACCGTTACAGAGGCGACGAGATACAGCCCGGCGCGCAGGTCGAGAGCGATGCAGAGATCGACAAATGGGTGAGGGAGAACGTGGAAAGCGCCTATCATCCAGCGGGTAGCTGCAGAATGGGAACGTCCGATGATCCGATGAACGTGGTTGATGCTGACTGTCGTGTGCACGGCCTTGAGAATCTGCGGGTAATCGACGCCTCGGTGTTCCCAACGCTACCCAATGGCAATATCAACGCACCGGTCATCATGGTGGCCGAAAAAATAGCAGACGCAATTCTAGGGATACCGAGACTGCCGGCGGCAGCAGTCGCGATTGCACCTCCGTTAGAATGGGAGACTCAGCAGAGAACGGGCACGCCGGTTCGTGTCCTGTGAACGATGTAACACGCTTTTAGTCAGCTGTTAATCGCTACTGTTATAAAGCTATTATCGAGTTCCACATTGCTGGCTGAATCTATTGAGGCCTTAGCAAGTCCGTTGACGCAAGAAAAATTGCTTTCTCAAATAAGGAACGGACGATGGTTAGGAAAGCGTTTTCAGCAAGCGCTCTGCTTCGTGGTTTTTGCGCTCTGATTGTCACTCTCGGCTCCCTTCTCGCTGCGCCAGACGCAAGCGCGCAGTGCAGCGCTATAAGTGATACCTCAGACTCCAACGTTCGCTTTAGCAGCTGCACCTACGGCGAGGCTCCAACCGCCAATGCTAATCGACTCGATATCGCCTATCCGACGAGCACCGCGGCCGGTGATGTGCTTGTGCTTGTGTTGGCCATAAAAGCAGAAGTCGGAGCGTACAACCCGCCCGGTTTTGTTCGCATAATGACTGAAACTGGAGGAGGTGCCACGCTAGCCATTTTCCGTAGGATCGCTGACGGGAATGAGCTTGGAAATTTGAGGGTGAACTGGACCGGTAATCGATTCGGACAGGCCTTCATGATGAGAGTGGTTAACGCCACTGGGCGCTTCGAAACGGACTGGGTCTTCAGCACGAATAGCTCACTCGTCAAATCACCCACCTTGAGCTCGGGTTTTACCAATCAGTTGATTCTCAGAGTTGCCGCAATGCCTGGTGACGAAGTGCAGGCCTCTGGAAGCATCATTAAGAGCGGCGGCCACAAAGGTCTTATTTGGAACACTCATCCAGATTTAGGGACGTCGCCGACCAACGCAATAACATTAGCATCTGCCTACGATCTTCAGGCAGGCGAAGTCTCAACGGGTGAGGCCACATTCAATAATCTCACTAACAGTTCTTCGCTCACCGCGACAGTCGCGTTCGAATTTGGTGCCGATGGCGTGCCGACTGGTGATCCAAGTGACTTTGTTTGCGGACGGAATAGTGATGCACTGACACAGCCATCACAGATTGTCATCTTTCGTGGCTGTCGTAAACAGACGGCTTCGACTACTAGCGGTGCGAGCAGTATTACCATCGAAAAACCATCCGACGCACAGGTCGGCGATGTTCTTCTCGCGATGATTTCAGCAGGTACTGATGAAATACCTCCGACGCCCACTGGATGGACAAGCTTACTGTATAGCAAGCACAAGAACGACCGGGGAGGCGGGGAGAAGGGTGCCAGCTATGTCATCTATCAGCGCGCGGTGACGCTAAGCGAGCCGAGTAACTATACGTTTAGTTTTCCCGATGTGAGAGGCATCGCAGGACTTGTTAGTGCCTTCGGTAATGCAGATCTAGCCATCTCCGTATCGAGCCGGACTGAAACTGGTGAATCGATGCTGAGCCCATCGGCTAGCACTACTCGCCCTAATAGTTTGGTGGTCAGAACGATGGCATCCGATGATCAAGATATCGGCAACCAGCCTTCGGAAATAGTGCCTTACTACCGGAACATAACTGCGATCGACTCGCAAGCAGTAGACAGGGGCGTCAGTTTGCAGGCGGCATATCTCAATGTCGCAACTCCCGGTCCTGTGCGCGATGAACGAATGTATTTGCTCCAAGACGAGGAATCGACGCTTGCGACCCTAGTGATTTCTCCGATAATTAACTATCAGCTTGGTTTCACCATGCCGGATACCTTGTCGGATTCGTGCGGCTCGCAGGCGGTCACGCTTACCGTACGCAATGGCTCGGGGAGCGTGCTTACGAATTTTACCGGTACGGTGAATCTGAGCGTTCAGGCGGCATCGAGTGGTCTGTATTCGGGTGCTAGTTGGCAAGACATCGATGGTTCACTCAATGGGACATTGACCAGCGGCAGCAATGGTGTGGCGAGTTACACCTTTAACAGCGCTGATAATGGCGTGGCCGTACTCGACTTCTTGAATCCCAACGCTGGGACGGTAAACTTCAATGCGACCTATACCGATCCTTCGACCGGTCAGTTAATAACTGAATCGACTTCTCTAGATCCTAATCTAACGATTTCGGCGTGCACCGTAAAAGCCACCGTAGCGGACAATGCCGTGGCGGCTTGCAGCGCCGGAACCGACGTGACTTATGAGATTTTTAGGGGCAACGGCACCAAATATAGAAATTATGATGGTTTGTTGATTGTCACCGCTAACGGAACAGGCAACTATAGCTACTCAGATACGCCCTCATTATCGGGTGGCTTTAATAATCTCGGTTCAAACGATGGTGTCGCTCGTTATCAGTTTAGTTCCTCGAATAATGGCGAGGTTACTCTTAAATATTCGAACACAACTCCGGCAACCGTTAATCTCGATGCGTATTCTTTCGTTGCAGGAATTATGGGCGGCGTCTCTACCGCGAACTCCGTTGTTATATCCGACTGCACGTTCCGTATTACCTATACCGATGCAATAATCGGTGGCACAACCTGCGCCGCAGAATCTGTGAACATTGGAGTCTATGACGATGCAAACGGCAGTCGCGTGATTGACTTTGTTGGCACCATGACTGTCGAGGCGAGTTCTAGCAAAGGTGCGTGGAGTGTGATTACCGGAGGCGGCACTTTCACCGAAACCTCGTCGACTGATGGGGATTTCTCTTACACCTTTACTAGTGCAGACGCGGGTCGAGCGACCTTTGCCTATTCGACTCTCGATACAGGCGACGTTAATTTCAATGTAACTAGCGGGACATTTGAAGACGCGAGGAATTCCTCGAATACATACGATCAGAATCTCTCAGTAGGCAACTGTGTCGTGCAAGTGACTGTCGATACGCCGTCTAACGAAGGCGACATGTGCAGTATCGAACCAATCACCTTTACTATTACTAATGCCGCGGGCGCGAGGATTACTCATTTCGCCGGTACGCTTTCTGTCGCAACAAGTAGTGGCAACGGCGACTGGCGAGGAAGTGAAACGAATACCGCGGTAAACGGCACCGAAGACGATGGCGTTGCGACTTATACCTTCGCAGCAGCGGACGACGGCAATATCACACTTGGATTTACGCATCTCTACGAGGCGTCGATCGTGGGATTTACTGTCTCTGCGATGAGTACGGCTGGAAAAACGTTGGCACAGTCTACCGCCGTAAACGAATCGATCGAAATTCTCGGCTGCACTGTTTTCATCGATGTGAACGATGGGCTTGCGAGTGCCTGTGGTAACGGCGAAGAGGTTACCTATACTATCCGCGATAGCGCCGGCAATATCGCCGACAATTTCGAAGGCTATCTGCTCTTAGACGCTGAGACCGGGAAAGGCGATTTTTCTTCGACAACGGCTAATGGTGAACTAGATAACGCTATCCTCAATGACGGTGCTGCGCTGTATAAATTCACGCTAGCAGACAACGGAGTTCTCGTTGCGAACTACGCGACGAAAATTCCGGGAACTGTCAATCTGCTTTCCTCAGCCCCAAGTATCGAGCTAGATCCCGCATCCGATCGCACTATCGACTTCAATTCTTGCGAGCTGCGCATTACCTATACTGATTCGACGCCCGGTGCGGCGGAATCTTGTTCACAGGAACTCATGCGAATAGGACTTTATGATGCGAACGGCACGGCGATTGTTGACTACGATGGCGCCATTACGGTTACCACAAGCAGTGGCTATGGCGATTGGACAGTAACTGCCGGCGACGGCGATTTCGTCGACATCGCGGCGGGCGATGGTAGTTTCGTATACGAATTTACGAGCACTGATTTAGGTGAAGCAACATTCGGCTATACCGCCGGCGTCGCGGGAACCGTCAATTTTGATGTCGACGACGGGATTATTACTGATGCCCGAGATGCAACCGATCCCTTTGATGCCAACCTAGACGTGTCTGCATGTGGTTTTCAGATCAGTTTTGACGGGGGAGGAGCAAGTAGTTTCCATAATCCAGTCAGTATGACCGCATGCAGTGTGCAAGAAGTTACTATTGAGGTTGTCGACTCATCGGGAGCGGCGCTAACAAACTACCTAGGTCTCGTGACCATTACGAATTCGAGTCGGCGCGGAACCTGGGCCATTAACGATGCC
>JALRKV010000124.1 GCA_023254735.1 Pseudomonadales bacterium
GGCTGCTATCTCCTCGGCTCCTAATGGCGCGCCATGAGTGGCCGCCGTGCCCTGTTTGTTCGGCGAGCCGAAGCCGATAATCGTTTTGCATTTGATCAGCGTGGGGCGGGTGGTGTCGGCTTTGGCTTCGACTATCGCTGCGTTGATTGCGTCTGCGTCATGACCGTCTACCGCGAGCACCTGCCAGTCGTAGGCGTCGAAGCGCTTCGCGGTGTCGTCGCTAAACCACTCTGCAACCTCGCCGTCGATTGAGATGCCGTTGTCGTCATAGAAAACGATGAGTTTGCCCAGTTTGAGGGTGCCTGCAAGCGAGCAAACCTCGTGCGAGATGCCTTCCATGAGGCAGCCGTCGCCGGCGAACACATAGGTGTGGTGGTCGACAACGTCGAAACCTGGGCGATTAAACTGCGCGCCGAGGGTTTTTTCGGCGATCGCCATGCCAACCGCGTTGGCAAGACCTTGGCCGAGCGGGCCAGTGGTGGTTTCGACGCCGGGCGTGTAGCCGTATTCGGGGTGGCCGGGGGTCTTCGAATCCATCTGCCGAAACTGTTTGATGTCGTCGATCGACACGTCGTAACCGGTGAGGTGGAGAAGCGAGTAGATAAGCATCGAGCCGTGGCCGTTAGATAGTATAAAACGGTCTCTATTCAACCACTTAGGGTTGCTTGGGCTGTGGCTCAAATGGTCTTTCCAGAGCACCTCAGCGATGTCTGCCATGCCCATTGGGGCTCCGGGGTGACCTGAATTTGCCTTTTGGACGGCATCCATACTCAGCGCGCGGATTGCATTGGCGCATTGCTTGCGGGTAACAGCGGATTCCGCCATGGGTGAGGCTCCTTAGGTGCTCTATAGAAATGAAGAAACGCATTTTCTCGCACCTGCCTCCAATATGCTACTCGCTATCTCGAAATCTATATCAAATAATTTTGATATAGATTTGTAATGCGCCTCGAATGTTGTTACATTGCGCGCATTCGAGGGGGGCAGGCCCTCTTCAGCGAGGAAATGCGTGTGCAAGCCGCCGTAGTAAGCCAGTCTCAGCCCTTTTTAGTCGACGACGAGCAGATATCGCCTGCACAGCATCTCGCGCAGCTGCACAAGGCTCTCGCCGATGCGCTGCGGCTGCAGATACTCCGGCTGCTCAAAAACGAGTCATTTGGGGTGTTAGAGCTCTGCCGCTTGGTGGCAATTCGCCAGTCGGCGCTCAGTCATCATTTAAAGGTACTGGCGAAGGCGGAACTAGTGGCGACGCGGCGCGAGGGCAACTCGATTTTCTATCGCCGCGCCTTTATTACCGACGACGACCCGCTTGCCGACCTCAAGCGCGCCGCCTTCGACGCGGTCGATACGCTCGAAATCCCGCGCGAGCAGGCGGAGCAGCTCGACCAGCTTCAACAGGAACGCTCGGAGCTGTCGCTGAATTTCTTTCAGAAGAACGCCGAGCGTTTCTCTGAGAACCAAGGATTAATCGTCGAGCGCGAGCACTACGACACCAGCCTGATGGATGTGGTCGAAGGACTCGGGCTCTCGCCTAACGCCCGTGTGCTCGAAATCGGCCCCGGCGAGGGTAGGCTGCTTGTCGAACTTGCGCGGCGCTTTGCGTCTGTTACCGCAGTCGACAACTCGAAAGACATGCTCGACTTATCGCGCGCCGCGATCGCAGCAGACGGCTTGAGCAACGTTGAGTTTTTATTGGGGGAGACGGCCAATGCGCGGGAAACCCTCAGCGGTGCTGCCGACCTCGTCGTGTTCGACATGGTCCTACATCATATTGCAACACCCGCCTCGACGTTTCGAGACGTTGCGGCACTGTTAAAAGACGACGGGCTCTTACTCGTTATCGAGCTCTGTAGCCACGACCAAGATTGGGTGCGCAGTTCCTGCGGCGATCTGTGGCTTGGGTTCGACGAAAGCGAATTAGACCAGTGGGCGGCAATGAGTGGATTGGGATTCGAGCAGGGATCGAATCTCGCGCTGCGTAATGGATTTCAGATACAGATGCGCGTGTACAGAAAACACGCGAATTAACACCAAGGAGTTAGCATGAGCGAGATAAACTTATTCACGTCCGAATCGGTTTCCGAAGGACACCCCGACAAGATGGCCGATCAGATTTCCGACGCCATTCTTGACGCGCTGCTCAAAGAAGACCCGCGCTCGCGCGTCGCCTGCGAGACGCTCATCAAAACTGGCATGGTGCTCGTCGCCGGCGAGATCACAACCGAGGCTTATGTCGATATCGAAGATATCGTGCGCGGCGTCGTTAACGATATCGGCTACGACAACGCCGATAGCGGATTCGACGGTCACACCTGCGCCGTGATAAACGCAATTGGCAAACAGTCGCCAGATATCTCGCAGGGCGTTGACGATTCTGACGATCACGAGCAAGGCGCAGGCGACCAGGGATTGATGTTCGGCTACGCGAGCAACGAAACCGACGTACTCATGCCAGCGCCGATTACGTATTCGCATCGTCTGGTAAAAAGGCAGTCCGAGGTGCGCAAAAACGGCACATTGCCATGGCTCGAGCCTGACGCAAAAAGCCAGCTGACGTTCCGCTATGTCGATAACAAGCCTGTGTCTATCGATG
>JALRKV010000128.1 GCA_023254735.1 Pseudomonadales bacterium
TGCACCGTTTACAAAGGTAAGATTTTGCACAACCTCACCGAGGTTTAGCGTGCCCTGTTCTTCGAGGTTCTCAGCAGTCAGCTGAGTGGCCTGCGAGGCAGACTGGAAGCCTTCACTGCGACGGATAAATGAACCCGTCACTACCACTTCTTCGATGCTCTCGTCCTGCGCGATCGACTGACCGGCAAGTGGAAGCAGCGACAGTGAAACTGCCGCACAAAGCAAACTACGCTTGTAGGGAATAGCCTTATTTTTAAAACTCATAGTGTCTCTCCAGAGATTAATGCGGGAAAGCTTGGTAGCCACAAGGCGCGACTACTCCAACCTACCTCTATTCTTATCTTTGCTAGCTGCAAGGGTTGAGGTGTATGGCTCATGCCGACAAAAAGAAACGGCTTTCACCGCCCCTACTACCTATTTGTCTGACGATCTGTTTCACACGAAGGCGCGAATGCAGAGCCGCTAGTTTTTCTTTTTCTCAAACCTATTTCTAGACTTTAGTCGACTAACTGTTAATTTTTGTTTTTTCGACCTTGGTGATCGTATGTACTTCCTGCATTCCTGTCAAATCCCAGTTTCAACCAAATATTACTTATAGATATTGCATCTATTAATTCTATAAAAATATTTATATTTCAATTAGTTAATTTAAAATATCATTACAGCTAAGTCATCGCAGATCGTCCAATTTATAGAAACCGAGCACGTTGATGTCTCCGTAAACCGCTAATCATAGCGTTTCAGCAAACTGGAGGTATCGAGCCGCCCACCTCCCGCTTTCTGAATCTCCTCATAGAATCCATCAACCAACCGCACTAACGGGAGCTGAGTGCCATTACTCTCTGCTTCTGATAGCGCGATGCCGAGGTCCTTTCGCATCCAATCCACCGCGAAGCCGAAATCGTATTCGCCCGTCAGCATCGTCTTGTGGCGGTTTTCCATCTGCCATGAGCCTGCTGCACCCTTGGAAATTGTCTCGATCAGCGCTTCACCATCAAGCCCTGCCTTGCGGGCAAAACTCAGCCCCTCGGCAAGTCCTTCGACAATGCCTGCGATACAGATTTGATTGACCATTTTGGCAAGCTGCCCGCTGCCTGCGGGACCGAGCAATTTACTGAAGCGGGAATAGGCCGCCAGCACCGGGACAGCCCTCTGGTACGCTGCCTCCTCTCCTCCTACCATTATCGTCAGCTGTCCATTCTCCGCCCCCGCTTGGCCTCCCGAGACAGGTGCATCCAGAAAATGAATCCCGCGCTCGCCTGCTATGTGGGCGAGTTCACGCGCAAGCTGTGCTGATGCGGTCGTATGGTCGATTAGCACCGCGCCGGCCTTCATTCCTGCGAGCACCCCTTCATCCCCGAGCACCACCTGTCTCACGTCATCATCATTGCCGACGCAGAGGCAGACGAAGTCGCAGTCGGCTGCGGCGAGCGCGGGCGTTGCACAAATTGCACCACCGAACTCTTCCCGCCAGCGCTCTGCTTTATCCGCGCTGCGGTTATAAACCGCAACCGCATGGCCAGTCTTTACTAGGTGACCCGCCATGGGATAGCCCATCACGCCTAAGCCGATAAACGCCACGCGATAAGCGATAGTATCCTCACCTAGTGCATTAGACTCGGTCATTGTTCCACTCCTCGATTAAATGAATCTTATTGCTGGCATGCCAGTGCAACAATCGGTGCTTTTTTTGGTCGACATGTACGTCGCGCAGCCCTTGCCGCAATCGAACGCCCCGACAGCCGCTATCGATCTCTTCTATATATGGTCATACCGCGCGAGATGGTCTCAACGATATCAATGTCGGCGAGCGCCTCGCTTTCGACGATGCGCGGGTCTTGCGCAAGGATCACGAAATCTGCACGTTTACCCGCCTCTAAAGACCCCTTCTCGTTCTCTTCGAAATACTGATAGGCAGCGCCGAGGGTCACAGCATGCAGCGCTTCCATGACATCGACGCGCTGATCTGGTCCGAGAACATACCCACTGCGCGTCTCGCGATTTACCGCGATTGAGACGAGCCGCATGATATCGGGAGGCACAACTGGCGAATCGTTATGAATAGTAATTGGGATACCGCGGTCGAGGGCAGCACGCAGCGGACTAATAAAACTTGCGCGTTCATCGCCAAAACTCAGTCGATGCCAGTCGCCCCAGAAAAAAGGATGTACCGCGTAAAACGAGGGCAGTACGCCAAGTTCACGCATGCGGTCGAGCTGGTCGGGTCGAGCAAGCTGCGCGTGAATGGCGACACTGCGGTGATCGGGCAATGGGCCCTGCTGCGCGATAGACTCCAAACCTTCGAGCATCAGGTCTATCGCCGCGTCGCCATTCACGTGCACGAGTGCGGGTAAGCCGCGCTCGATTATCGCGGGAATGCGCCGGAGGTATTCTGACGGTTCATAGCTTGGGTAGGCAACATAGTCGTCTGCCGCGCCTGGCGGTCCCTGCTCGTAGGGTTCGGTCAGCCAAGCGGTGCGACCTTGAGGCGAGCCGTCGAGTGTAAACTTGATTCCACCGAGCCTGAATCCATTTACATAATTTTGCTCCACCTCGATTGAGTCGAGCACCTCGTCACTCAGAGGATTGGCCATTGCGTAGGCCACCATGTCGACAGGGTATGCATCAGAGGCTGCCTCTTGTCTCAGCATTTCAATGTAGTCGAGCGGGAGGTTACTGTCTTGGATGGTTGTTATTCCGTAGCCCGCATAGATCTGAAGGGCCTGACGTCTAAGTTCGGCGAATCGCTCGGGAGTAAGACTCGCAACCGCATCGGGCAACAGGGTCATGGCAGTCTCCTCCATCACACCGTCGGGTGCACCGTCTTCAAGCCGACGCACGATGCCGCCGGCTGGGTCGGGCGTCTCTGCGCTAATACCGGCGTCAGCAAGTGCGAGGGAATTACCGACCGCAAGATGTCCTGACACGTGCCGAATAACGATCGGATGCGACGTCGACGCCTCGTCGAGATCGAAACGTGTCGGATGGCGGCGTTCCTCGAGCAGCGAATCGTCGTAGCCAAACCCTGTTACGAGCGTGCCCGCGGGAATGCTACTTTGCTCGATCGCAAGCCTCAGCGCGCGCACGATATCGGCAATCGACTCGGCGCCGCCCACCGGTGGAGGCGAGAGGTCAACATAGTCTGCAGTGCGCGCAAGAGCGGAGAAATGACCATGCGCATCGATGAACCCTGGCAGTAAGGCCTGCTCGCCAAGCTCTATGACCCGCGTTGACTCACCGATTAAGGGTGTAATTTCCTGTGCCGAACCCGTGGCGACAATACGGTCGCCGCGCACCGCAACCGCGCCAGGATTTGAGCCGGTCATCGAAATAATATGCTCGCCAATGTAGACAGAATCGGCGACCGAATCAGGAAGGGTCGCCGTCGCGCCTATAGGTGTCGCAGGCTCATCGGTACAAGCACCGAGCAGCATCGTTGAGAGCAATAAAACGGCGCCGGAAAGAATTTGAACTCGCGCTGTACGCTCGGCGTTGTGGTGCGACCCTTGGTTGCTTTGTACCTCACTATTCACTCTATTCCCCTTTTGATCTCATTCTTTTTATTCTGGATTTCTTGTTACCGCGCTAACCCTGACCGCCAATCTTGATGCATCAGTCTGATGACCTGCGCCATACTTTCGTAACGCGCGGCAGGCTCTTTTTCGAGGCAGCGCATCGCGATCTGCTCGAGCAAAGGAGGGACCGGCTGCTTGCTTATGGTCGACGGTGGCGCGGGTTTGTCGTTCAATGCGCTGCTAATGATCTGATGCATTTTTTCACCAAGCGGCGGAGCTTGGCCGCAAAGCGCCTCGTAGAGGACGGCACCGAGACTGTAAATATCGGTGCGATGATCGATTGTCGGATCTAGGTTAATCTGTTCTGGCGACATGTAGTGAGCCGTACCTTGCGCCTTGCCCTGCCCTGTCAAGGTAATGTCTTCGATTACCTTATTCGCGGCGGCTGCCACTGCCTCGTCTTCGTCGACCAACCCTGCGGCGCCCGACGCCATTGCACCCTTTCCATTTGGATGCCAGACCTTTGCTAAGCCCCAGTCCAGTAACAAGACCTCTCCGAAGGGGCCCGCTAGAATATTCTCAGGCTTAATGTCTCGATGTGCCACGCCATGGTTATGCGCATATTCCAACGCATACGCGACCTGCATAATCACCTCCATAAGCTGCGTCAGGTCATAACGCTCGCGATAGTCGAATATCTCTCGGAGGGTATAACCGTGCACTAATTTCATTGTGAAATAGGGATTTCCACGCGGGTCACGCGAGAGCTCATAGGTGGGCACGGTGTTTGGATGCTGCAGCATCGCCGTTACCCGCGCTTCGCGAATGAGACGCTTCTGCTCGATTTCGTTATTGGCGAATTCCGGTTTGAGTGTCTTGTAACAAACAAAGCGAGAAAGATGCAGATCTTTACACGATTTAATAAGCGACTTGCCGCCTGTGGCGATAGTGCTGAAAAACGCGTAGCGGGTTCGGGGGTCGATCTTTATCGGCAACGGCTTGTCGGTTTCTTCGAGGAAAACCGAGCTGTAACTTTTGGGAGGTTCTGGAAAATTTAGCATAGGCTAAGATCTCTTACTGCGATTGGGTTGCTTACCAAAAACTCGCCTGTGCCGCGAAACCCTCGGCGCCCGGTGAAGATTGAGGTATCCTAACGTGAAGAGGCGCTCTCTGCCAGACAAGGTAGACGCCACCTACTCATTCTCTCAGCTACTTAGTCACCTATTGCTGGCTACCCTTGGTTAGATTTCTTCGGTTAGTTTCCTAGGGCTACTTTGAGCTGACAGCGCTTGCAAAAGGATCGCGAATTAATGGATAGCCAATCAGAACAGCGCAAGGAAGCAACCGCCGAATTTCCAGTACGCTACGCGGAAACCGATGCCATGGGCGTCGTTCACCACGCCAGCTACATTGTCTATTTCGAGGAAGCGCGCAGTCACTATATGCGAGCACAGGGCAGTGACTACGCGTTAGTCGAAGCCGATGGCTATCGCCTCCCTGTCACGGAGGTTCAGGTGCGCTATCTAGGCAGCCTCGTCTACGGCGATCGTGCACGCGTCAGGGCGTGGATAGCAGAGAACAAAAGTCGCCGGCTCACGTTTAACTACGAGATCACCAATGCCAAAGACGACCGTGTTTTAGTGACTGGAAGCACTCAGCACGTTTGGACCGATCTCGACGGGCGCGTAACGAGAGCCCCAGAGCAGTGGAAATTCTAGCCCCACCGCCACGCTCGTAAGCCTAAGAAACACGCTAAATTAAAGCGCGTCGAGTATGCGCTTGAAATTCTCGTTATCAGGATAGCGTCCAGCGGTCCAACCTAAACGAACGATTACCACATCGGCGCTTGGAATCACCATCACTAGCTGCTGACGATTACCCATAGCCGCGAAGCTATCTTCAGGAAGGGACGGCCATCTCAGCGACTGATTGCCAGTGTTGAGCCACCACTGATAGCCGTAGGCTGGCTGATTAAGAGACGCATTTTGCTGAGTGGCTCTTTCGACCCAATCGGCGCTAAAGAGCCGCCGGCCGTTTATCTCCCCTGCGTTTAGCATCACCTGCCCAAGTCGCGCCCAGTCTCGCGCCGAGGCATAGAGATACGAACTGCCTACGAATCCCCCTGCCGCATCGGTCTCGAATACTGCGTTCTGAAAGCCGAGCACTGCAGCGATATTCTGTTCATAGTCTGCTCGCGCCGCGGCCGGAGAGCCCAGCGCCTCTTGATAAAGTCGTGCGAGCACATTCGCGGTGCCTGAACTGTAGTTAAAATGCGTCCCTGGCTCATAGGCCAGCGGCTTGGCAAGCACATAGTCTGCGGCCGATGGCGAATCAAAGAGCATTGCCGTCGCATCGTCGCCAGGATTGTATTCCTCGGAGAAGGCAAGGCCATCAGTCATAGTTAGAAGGTCTGTCACCCTAATTTGCGCGCGCTCATCTTGCGCCCATTCTTTGACTGACGCAGGCGCCGCCAGGTCGATCAAACCCCGATACTCCAAACTTGCGAGCATGACCGAAGTTAAACTTTTAGCCATTGACCAGCCTAAAAGCGGCGTCTGTGCGTCCGCACCTTGAGCGTAAGTCTCACCAAGTATCTTTCCCCCTTTCGCCACAAGCAGCGCTCTGGTGTTGAGCCCCGCAGCATTGTCTGCCAGAACTAGTGCATCGATGAGCGACTGGATTTTCGGGTCCACCGTTGTAACGCGATCGGTGAGTGGCCAGGTTAGATTTTCAGCGGCAACCGACGCATCTGTCTGAGGCGCCTCAACAAGCTGCGCAAGCGAATACCGAATATCGAATCCTTCGTAGTCGACGCTGCAGCCGATGCCGGGTATGTAAGTAGAAGATTTCTCAGCTAAGCCGAACAGTGAGGCGCTCACTCTTTTCTTATCGTCTTCGTAACGCAAGGTTAATTGATCGAGTATTCCGGAATACTGAACCAAATCATCAAACGATTGGCGCTCGGAAAAGCCGCTTACATAGCGTGAACTACATAGCAGCTTCGCTCCGATACCCGTTGCGACCGCGGGTGCGCTGGCAATGTATGCAGGGCTTATTCCAACTAAGCTAAGTCCAGACAGTAAAGCAACAACTAGCCCGAACACACTAACAATAAAAACGATGAGCCTTTTTCTCATGCAGCTTTCTCCTGGGTGGCGGGATGCAATGGTCCTCCCGCGGCAAACAAAATCAATCCGAGCCCGCCAGCGGCGGCGGCGAATAAATAGGCACCGGAGTAGTGTTCGTTGTTAAGCGCAAAAACATAACCCATTACTGCGGGGCCCGCGGCTGTTCCCCACGACGACATCAGGTTTGCGACAGAAAATATGCGCGCGTACTCGCGTAACCCAAAAGCCTCGGCGATAAGCAACGGCTGCAACATGAGAAGATTGCCTACGGTACATCCAAAGAGTGCGAGCCCAATGCAAAGTCCCCAGACACCTGCACCGGATGCGAGTAAGACTAGCGCGAATATCTGTAACGCCATGATGAAAAGTGCGAACTGCCTGATCGCCACCTTATCGACGATCCATCCGCCGAGTAAGCGCCCGACAATACTCATAACTGGCAATATCGCGACGGCTAACGCCGTTTGAGATTCGGTCAGCGTCTCGCGCGCAAGACCATACTGATGAGCGATGCCGCCTACTTGCGCCATGAGAAGGAACACGTAGGCCGGTGCTATTCCCCAGAAGAAACGCGTCAGCCGCGCCTGTCTGAAACTCAATCCGTCTTCGATCGGTGCGCTGCCTGAGCTGTGTTTCCCCTCGCTCTTTTCCGCATTTTCAATCGGCTTCCCTGCAGAGGAATCTTGGTCTGTTAACTCGCCATCAACTGCATCACCATCGATTTTCAGTCCCATGGACTCAGGGCTTGGTCGCAGCCATATCCAAGACACTGGAATGACGCCAACCAGATAAATTATGCCCATGATTGGCGCGGCGATTTGAAAGCTCAATTTTTCCACGAGGAGAACACACAGGGGGGTGAGAATTACACCACCAAGGGACAGGCCCGTGGATGCGATCGATAGCGCCATCGCGCGGCGGCGCTTAAACCACCGTGCAACAATCGTTGTAGCCGGAATGAGCGAGGAGGCAGAAAACCCCATGCCGAAAATACAGTACACAGCATAGAGCTGAGGTACCGTTGCAACGAAGGAAAGCGAGGCAAGTGCGCTCGCCGAAATCACAGCACCGCCGGTTAGGCAGTAGCGCGGATCATAATTCTGAACCCACTTTGCAACGAGAAGCCCTGCAATACCGCCGCAAAAAAAGAAAAGAGACACGGCAATCGACGCACTCTCAACAGTGAACGCAGGCGTCGCAGCGAGCGCGTTCAGATAGATCGAGTGGTTGTAGAAACTGAGCCCACTCGAAAAGGTCAGCGTAAAGAGAATCGCGGCGACAATTTTCCAGCCATAGTAGAGCGTTTTTGCGTGTTCTTGAGACATCTTATGGTTTGCCGCTTAGAAAAGTGGAGCGCGCTTAATCGTTAGCAGAATGAGCAGATGAGTCAGAAGCCGCTCCGGTTTCATAGTACGTAAAGTAGCCGGTGAACATTTCCTCCCAGCTCTCGAGCCCCCAAGCAACCGTGCGAGATGGATCAGGATTGGTCGGATTCGATAACGAATTATCCAAGGCTCCTTCGACGCGCAGCCTGCTGCCCGCCGCAATCGCGACCGGTTCGTCGAACACATAATGCGGCTGCCACCCGTAGTTATAAGCTGGAACACTAAAAAGGATCCTCTCGCCCCCGTTTGGGTCGACACTCACAAAGCGCATTTTTTTACCTCTGTAACTCATACGCGCACGCACGCCCGTTACGATGATGTCGGTTTCTATCTTAGTCTCGGCGGTCAGCGGGAAATTGGCGACGTCGGCGGGCAGCTCGAAGCGGGCACCTACCGCAAGGGCGCGTCGCTCCACAAGCGAGTCGTCGGGCGCAGCGAAATAGAGTCCAAGCTCTGTCTCATCCACGGTGGATTGACCGTTGGTTACATAGTGGAACTGAAGCGACAGTTTATGCCCCTGTGGAATTAACACACCGGTGCCCTCATCGAACTCGATCAGGCGATGCGGCCCAGGCGCATACCCCTCGACAAACCGGCGCGAGACTACCGGCAGTTCTCTCTCCTCTCCCCAAAAATCCTCATCCGGTGCAGTAACAAAGACCATGAGATGGTGAAGAACCGATTCGTCTCCAGGCCGTGTCTCAATAGCACGCAGCCACCGATCACCGTCGAAATCGAGCGCTACATCTGCATAGATATAGTCCATAACCCCCGTCGACGGTATCGCATTACTCGGCCCAACCACCACTCGGTCCGGCTCGCCAAGCTGCCACTCAAATTCATTTGCCGCTGCGAGTTGCGCAGCGTGGATTTCCAACGGATCTTCTGCGACATTTCCGCGCGGCGCACGCGCATCGATCCACGTTACTAGCGTCTCTATTTCCTCGTCAGAAAGATAGCGCGCCATCTTGGAGCGACCGTATTCGGGGTCGACCTGCGCCGGCGGCATTCGCTTATTGAGAACTACTTCGCGAATCATTGGAGACCAACCGAGTAGCATGATGTAGCTGTCCATCGCGAAAGGCCCGACACCACCTCGCCGGTGGCACTCCGTACAGTTGTCTCTGATGATCGGCGCTACGTCGACTGCGTAGTCTGGCGCCTCAGTCGCCCGTGAAATTGCCAGTGCACAGCCTGAAACCTCGGTCACCACTGTGTCAGAGGGCGGTGACGTATCTAGGCTTTCAAGCACCTCTGTCAGGACGCCGCCGCTGTTTCCTCGATAAAACAAATTCAGGCGGTCTGGGTTGAGAACAAATACCTCGCCGACTTTATTCGCACCAAGGAGGTCGGCGACAAGTTGAGGCCCGTCTTGGAGCAATGGCAACGTTGCAGGTAGAGAACCGGCGAGCGCGCTCAGCTCGGCTCGGCTAGCACCGGAGGTATCGAGCAAACCAAAACTCATATTCGCTCCAGCGAATGCCGCCTGCACACTCGCAAAGCGCTGTATCTCCTCACCGCTGGAACAGGTCGGGTCGTAAGTCATTAGAACGAGCGCATCGCGATGCTTGTAGCGGCTAAGCTGATGGAATTCGCCCTGCGCGTCGAGCAGTGCAAAATCACTGACACGCTCGAGCGCGGCATTGGCGGGTATTGATTGCAAAACCAGCAATACGACAAGGATCAAAGCTACACGGTGAGGTAGAGAGCCTGCTTGTTCTATTCGCGATGTGCTAATCATTCGATCTAATAATCCTCGTGTCTTTATCGCGAAGCATAGTACCACTTTCGTTCCGTATCGTGACCGGCTGTGTCTAACCCGAGTCAGGTTTATCACCGTCTCAGGGGATCGGGCTGTTACACTTTGTTGAAAAATTGGACCGAGATTCGCCCTTTCAGCACACGTGGCCGCTAGACTGAACTGCCGTTGGCGTTTATTCTTGCATATTACATAACGCTCAGCCGTTCTCTTGGGCCAGCTGTCAGAACGTACCGCCGTTTCTATGAACCGCCTGACCTAAGGATGAGTCATCCGTCGCATAACTCTTGCGAGATTTGTTTATAAAGATGGCAGGTGAGCCGGTGGATAGGATAGATGGCAGGCAAGCAACGCGTAACGAGTTGCGAGCCAGAGGCAGACAGACAATTAATAACCGTTCGAACGATCTTGGGAGAGATTTAATGCGAGACATACAATCATTCATAGTGGCGGCTGCTTTTGGCGCGCTTACCATGGTTAGCGCAAGCGCGATGGCACAGGCGCCTGACGGCCGTTTTCTAAGCCTGACGCCTCCCGAAGGCCTCTCAGTCATACCGGTGATGGAAGGCTGGGTCGCGAATGAAGACGGTACTGCTACCTTTTCGATGGGTTTTTTAAACAAAAATAAATCAGGTGTCGACATCCCCATAGGCCCCAATAATTACATTGAGCCTGCAAAATACAATGGCCAACAGCCCACCTACTTCCCTCCGGGTCGCGGCGCTGGCAGTTTCGCCATCACAGTCCCTGCTGACGAGATCAACGAGGATATCTGGTGGTACCTAAAGACCGGTGATGGCGAGATGCTGAAGGTGCCAGGTCGCTACGGTGAAGCCTCTTACGAACTCGACTTCATCCGACCTCGCCCGCAGGGTTCTCTGCAGCCGCTAGTCGGCTTTGGCGAAGACGGCACACAGGCTGCAGGCCTTACGGCTCTGATGGGCGAGTATGAGCGCACCGTTAAAGTGGGTGAGCAGGTAGAATTCGCTGTCAATGTAACGGATCCCTCAATGCGGGACACGTCAGATCCGCGCTTCAAAGACCCACTCCCCGTAGGCGTGCATTTTTATAAATACCAGGGCCCGGGCGCTGTGGAGTTCGCGCGCCATGAATCGTCGCCAGAGCCAGTCAATCCTTACGCAGAAAATGACCCCCGCTTCCGCTTCTTTCGCGCGCCGGCTGCAAACGATGTTGAAGTCAAAGGCGGTGTCGGCGTTGCGCGAGTGTACGCATCTTTCAACGCGCCTGGCGAATACACGCTGCGCGTCATGGCAGAGAACTTCCGCGCTCCCGACAGCCAAGACGGCGACCAGTGCTGCTGGACCAACGTCTATCAGAAGGTAACTGTAACGCCTTAACAGAGCATTTTCCGCGGATTGCTCCGCAGATAGTCGAAAGCGTTCTGAAAACCCCTAAGTGGTCCATCCCTTGGGGGTTTTTCGTAACATAAGAGAGTAGATTCAAAACGCGATAACAAAGCATTGCATTAAGTTGACAAAAGATTGAATATTGCAAATTATCACATTTGATACTGTTTACCGGCGTCCAAATAGAGTAGCCTTTGGTTGTTTAAGAAAGATGGGCGCCAGAGGCGTACTGCAAGATTAATTTCAACAAAATCAGATCTTTAATTAGATCTTGAGGAGAGACCAATGAAACTTAAGACCAGCATGTTAGGTTTGGCAGGTCTTGTGACTCTCGGCGTTCAAGCCCAGGCACAGACTCATAACGCGGATGACCTTGCGTA
>JALRKV010000146.1 GCA_023254735.1 Pseudomonadales bacterium
AATGGAAAAGAAGTAGATACGTTTAAGATTTACGATAATTTCTTGGGGAGTGATGCGGTTACCTACGAAATCTTTAAAACTGAAAGACAAAAAAAGTGGCTTGCTGGTCGAAACCGGCAAGCCATTTTTCTTTTTAGCTTAAGTTTTAAGCTTAGTAGTTGTAGGACAATTCGAGGCCATACATACGGGGTGCAGTGGTAGTTGAGTTGTGACGGAAGAACTCAGCCTCACCGGTACGCATAATCTGCAGATGACCAATGTCGTCAAGGACATTGTTCATGAAGCCAGTCACCGTCCAGTTTCCTGATCCCGATCTCCAAGTCACACGTGCATCAACGCGGCCGTATGATGGTGCCATCTCTCTTTCGTCTTCGAACGGCGAATAATAGACATCATCGATCCAGCTATACACGCTGAAAAACTCAACAGAATCGCCACCATTGAGAGGGACATTGTAGCTTGCCCATCCGGTGAACTTACTCTCAGGGACCTGAATGAGCTGCTTGCCCTTGATATCTTGGGTCAGAGTATCAAACCCAGGATAGAGCGAACCCGGTATTGCGCTGTCTGAGGTATCTGACACTCTAAACGACTCGGTGTACTCGCTTGGCGTGAAGCTAAAGTTACCGCCAACGGTTAGTCTGTCGGTTGCAAGCCATAGTGCCTCTGCCTCAATCCCCATTACCTCACCGCCTGGCGCAGCGAGAACGGAGGTAGTTGTACCGCCGAGCTGACCTACTTCTGTGGTAAAGGTATGGATAGAGGAATAGTCGTACATATAAGCCGACGCGTTTAACTGTAGCGTGTCGTCAAATAGCTGTGACTTGTAGCCTATCTCATAGGCGATCAACTCTTCTGGATCGTAAGTAGGTGTAGTACTGAAATACACCAAGCTGTAGCCGCCAGAGCGATAGCCTGAGGTTGCCGAGAAGTACATCATCGTCGAATCGTTGATATCCCAGTCGAGGTTGATACGACCCGTAGTCTTTGTGTCTGTTCGCTCGAAGGGGCGATAGACGCTTAGCGCGAAGGGAATGCCGCCATTCGTTGCTTTTGGTGTGGGCACTGTGTAATTACCGTCGGCGTCTTTAACTAATCCGCCGTTAGTAATATTTACCTGAGCGAGGCCCCCAAAGAGTCCGAGGAAGCCGCCGGGGGCTGCACCCGTTTCGGAGTAGCGCCAGAGGTTTTCTTCGGCAAGTAGCTTGTCTTCAGCGGAGAGTATGCCGAGCGTTAGCGTGAGTTTTTCATTCAGCTCGATCGCTGCCTGAGAATAGGCCGCAAAGGCATCGCGCTTGGTTTGTGTTGCATAGAGAAGATCCGACGCGCGACTCTGAATGCCATGAGTGACGTTCAAGTCAGGATTGCTGCCGTCGTCTCCATACCAGGCGGAGGTTTGGAGATTATTGCCGCCGTTATTCCGTTGACAACTTTCTGCTGGCGTCGCTACCTGGCATGATAGTTTGGCGCTATTCAGACTGACCATCGGACGACCCCTGAAAGCAAGAGCTGAAGCGCTCAAACCAGCGGGGATACCTGTTGCTGCCGACACTGCAGGACTAATCGCTGTCTTGTCCTCATAGGCATTGACTAGGCGAGCTTCTCCTAACGAGGAGTAGAAGTCTCCGCGTTGATCGATGACTGCATCGTAGGAAAAAATCCCCGAAGTTAAAGTTATTCTATCTGTAACGTCAAAAAACGCCTGGAGTTCGTGAGAGGTGTAGTCCGCCTCGTGATTGACATAGAACTGTCTGTCGTGGATTTTTGAAGCGGTGTTATCATCGTCCGTATTGCGCTTGTAGCTGAGTACCGTATCTCCGTACAGGTAAACTAACTCCAGCCTGTCGTTAACTGTCCATGAAGCGCTAAATTGTGTTGAATTATTCTTAATTCTTTCATAATTCAATCCATCCGATGCTGCGCAGAGGTCTCCGCCAGATATATCTCCAGGGAAAACACAGCTATTATAAAGAGCTGCACTAGCAGCGCTTGTCGAATTAAACCCATCTAGCGACGCCATTGCGTTTTGCATGCCGTCGAAATCACCAAAATCGATGCCTGCGCGATTTCGCTGCGCCTGTCCAACGACTCCTGTGACGGGATGTGTGAAATTAAGTATGGGTTTACTAGAGTCATAGAAATTACTTTGAAAGTAATTAGCTTGATCCGTGTTGTTGGTATCGATAAAGCGGTAACCCGGAACGAGCGCATCAGTGATCCGGTTATTTTCACCGCCTTCATTTAGAACAACAAGGCCTGCGCCGTTTGCGCCGCCGAACGAACGATCAACTTTCAAAAAGTTCTGACGATAATTAAACTCGAGGTCTTCAGTTGGTGTCCATTTGAACTGGATGGCGCCGTTATCAGTGCCTAACCCGTCGACATCTCCGGTTGGTCCTCCGATTTCCTCCACAATACCATCGCGGTCCCTAAGGCTAAAATTTACGCGCATCGCGAGCTTGTCGTCGATTAAAGGCGTGTTGAACATTCCGTAGGCTTCTTTGGTACCAAAATTTCCGACGATAGATTTAAATGCGAAGTCTTTTTCAAATGCAGGTTCGTTATAAAGAATATTGATCGCACCGCCGACCGCATTACGGCCGTAGAGGGTGCCCTGCGGGCCTCGCAAAATCTCTATTCGGCCAACGTCCCAAAAAGTAGCTGCTGTAGCCGTTATCAAATCTTCCGAGTAGATTCCTTGTGTGTAGGTCGCTACGCCGGGGTCTCCGCCAAGTGCGCGGAAGTTCCGGCCTACGCCGCGGACAGTCGAATCGTAAGGCTGAATCGTTGTTGCTGGAATAAAATTCTGCAGATCCTCTTGATTGCGAATACCGAAATCTTCGAGGTTGACACCCGTAAGTGCGGTAATCGAAATCGAGGTGTCTTGGATTGAGGCCTCTCTGCGTTCGGCAGAAACCACAACCTCTTCGATACGGCGCTGGCCGTCCTGTGCGAATACTTGCCCTGCAAAACTAGTTGCAGAAAAAAGAGCTGCTGCGCCCATTAACTGGGTTGCAAATTTAGTTCGATGGTGCATTTTCATCCCCCTCACTATTTTGATTTTGGCCCTCTTTAAGCTCTGCAAGTAATAGGATAGTGGGACTCCGCTTGCGACTGCGTAACTAGGTCAGGACTATTTTTACTCACGCAA
>JALRKV010000147.1 GCA_023254735.1 Pseudomonadales bacterium
TGCATCGCCGGTTGGCTGTCGCCGAATCCTTGAGGTGCGGCCAGTATCTGTTGCTCGGCCATGGTATTCGCTCCCTAAAATTGTCTTGTCTGTCTTAAAGTCAGCTTAAATTTAGTTTTGAAATAATTCAGTTAATTACACTGGCATGTTCATAATGTCTTGGTATGCCTGCATAACCTTGTTGCGAACCTGCACGGTAGCTTCAAACGCAAGCGAGGCTTTCTGCATGTTCATCACAACCTCAGTCAATGGAATATCGCCACCCATTTGAAAGGTCTCTTGCGAGACTCGCGAGGTCTCCTGTAGCGAGTTAACCTCATTCAATGTATTGACCATCGCAGTACTAAGGCGGCTTGAAAAATTGCCCGAGGCGCCGTCGACGCCCTGCCCTCGGCTTGTGTCACCGATTGAAGGAATCGAGCCTAGATCACCGGTATCACGGCGCGCCGAAGCGATCTTTGCCTGATAGTCTCGAACCTGCGAAAGCAAGGATTCTGCTGATGAAATTTCCATAATGACCTCTTACTGTTCAATCTTTTTAGATAAGTTGTTCTAGCTGCGCGCGTAGGCGCGCGGCACTTCGTGTCCCGCTCGGCGAAATTCAAAAAGCTTCTGCCTCAGCGTCCGCGGACTCATGCCTAACTGCTCTGCCGCCTGCTCGCGGTTAGTGCTCGCCTGCAGGGCGCGTAAAATTGCGTGGAGTTCACTGCTCTCGCGCGGCGACTGATTCGATGGCGGGCTATTGATGGGCGATACATTACTCGATGCTTCACTCATTGCGGTCGCAGGCTCCATCGCCTGCATTGGCTCGCCAAGGCCCAAGTCATCGAAGGCGATATCGCTTGCTTCGATGGTGTAGTTCTCATGCAGCACCATTGCCCGCGCTATAACGTTTTCGAGCTCGCGAACATTACCCGGCCAGCTGTGTGTAAGGAGTTTTTGCAAAGCAGACTGGCTTAATGAAGAGCGTTGCTCACCTGAATGTTTTTGCACAAAGATACGCGCAAGCGGCTCGATGTCGGCCGGGCGATCGGCTAAGCGCCCAATCGCAAGATTGAAACCGCTTAGGCGAAAATAGAGGTCTTCGCGGAAAAGGCGATTTTGAATATTGTATTTAAGGTCGACGTTTGTCGCGGCGATAATGCGCACGTTAACCGAGACCGGCGTTGTCGCCCCAACGCGGTAAATCTGCTTCTCTTGTAACACCCGCAGGAGCTTTGCCTGCAGTTCGAGTGGCATCTCGCCTATCTCATCAAGAAACAACGTACCGCCTGACGCCTGCTCGAAAAATCCCATCGAGTGCTTATGCGCGCCGGTGAATGCACCCTTCTCGTGTCCGAATAATGTGTCTTCGACCAGATGCTCAGGTATCGCAGCACAGTTCAACGCCACGAAGGGCTGGTCTGCGCGCGCCGAGGATTCGTGAAGCACACGCGCCAGAACTTCTTTGCCGGTTCCCGAGGGGCCTCGCACCAAGACGGGTATGTCGGTGCGTGCGACCTTACAGGCCAACTCGAACAATTCGACGCTCTTGGGGTCTACGAAGACGAAGGGGTAGTCGTCGGTAATCTGATTCATGATGTGGTTGCCACTTTGCCGGATTTACGTTTTGTACCGTTAAGCTTTAGCAATCACCGTGCCAGAAATATAAAGTCAATAAAAATAGAGAGTTAGAGTGAAGTGTAAGGATTATGACAAGGGTTTTAGACGATTCTATGCGAGCGCATGAGTAAAGCGGCAGGGGGTGTTGGGTTCGTGACAGCGACACTTTCGCCGCTTTGTTATGAGAAAAATATTTGACCCAAGGCGCTCGGAATGAGGAGGTCAGGGGTCCCACCCCGCCCGCCTTGGGTCAAATTAGATTTGCTTGTGCCTCTGACTAGGCTAAACCCCGACATTGGGCACAAGCGAATAAGTGCACTTACATATTTCAGAAGCGCTAGCTATTTGCTTACTGAAGCAGCTGCAGCACACTTTGCTTAGCCTGGTTAGCCTGCGCAAGCATGGCAGTCGCTGCCTGTGCGATGATCTGTGTCCTCGCCAATTCAGATGTTTCAGACGCGTAGTCAGCGTCTTCAATTCGACTGCGTGACTGGTCCGTATTTTGCGCAACATTGAGTAGGTTGTCGGAGCT
>JALRKV010000056.1 GCA_023254735.1 Pseudomonadales bacterium
CGATAATGAGAAGCGGGTAAGGTAAAGAGACGAATAACAAGACGGATTAGCACGAAGTAATTAGCAAAAAGCGAGCGCGGAAAGAGAGCTCAGAAGCCCAGAGAAAAAGTACAGAAAAAGAGCACAGAAAAAGAGTACAGAAAGCTTAGTAGAAAACGAGGAAAAATGACGTGGCCCACCCAGCAGTTAACGCCCGTTTCGCCCTGATAATCGTCGCAGCACTGCTGTCTGGATGCGGCGAGAACCAGCCCAATTTTATCGCGGACGCACGACCTCAAAGGCTTTCGGAATGGAATCTGTTTGACTTAAGCGCCTCTCGACTACGGCCACTGCCGGCGGTCGAAATCGTGCGGCCCGCCAATCCACTGTTCACAGACTATGCCCATAAACTGCGCACCCTGTGGATACCGGATGGGGCGCAGGCGACGCTCATCAACGATGAGATCGACTACCCAGTCGGCACCGTGTTGAGCAAAACCTTCTACTACCCAAATGATGAGAGCGGCAACGTAATTCGCGTTGCCGACGAGGGGGCTCGCGAGATAGATCTTGCCGACTCTCGCTTGATAGAAACCCGCATCCTCGTGCGGCAAGAGGCCGGTTGGGATGCCCTGCCCTATGTGTGGAACGAAGACGAAACCGAAGCATTTCTCAGGGTCGCCGGTGCGAGCCGGCCACTCACCATGATCACTGCGGCCGAGCCCAAACAGCCCGCAACCCAATTCGCGTATTTCGTGCCTAATGAAAATCAGTGCTCTGGCTGTCACACCACCGAGCATCCCGACGGCGGCATGCATCCGCTCGGCGCGATCGCGAGTCAGCTCACCGCTTCAGCGCATTCGGCGAGCGGAGAATTCCAGCCCCAAATCGACACCCTCGTTGCACGCGGGTGGCTCAATCAAGCACCGCAAATTCCAGCGTTAGACTCTTATGAAGACACAGACCTACCACTCGAAAAACGCGCGCTCGCTTATCTCAACATGCAGTGCGGACACTGTCACAATCCAAAGGGCGCTGCAGATACTTCGGGGCTTGTTCTAACAGGCAAGCATAATTCGCTCGTCAGCATGGGCGTCTGCAAACCGCCGGTAGCAGCGGGTGGTGGCGCAGGAGATTTACAGTACGGCATCGTGCCGGGGGATCCCGACAACTCAATTCTTCACTATCGCGTTGCGTCGACCAAGCCAGACGAAATGATGCCTGAGCTGGGTCGCTCGTTGGTTCATGAAGAAGGCGTTGCACTGTTGCGCGAATGGATCGGTACCCTGCCCGGCAGCTGTGACGACAAGAATGACGTTGCAGAGCAAAGTGTTGAGCCTCTGGGTGCAGATACCGCCGGCTAATCGATTACCTGATCAAAATAAGACTCTGGAAATGGTTCGTCATTGAGCGTGAAATGCCACCATTCAGTCTCGAGTGGTCTGAAATTCTGAGCAATCATAACACTGCGAAGCAGCGCTCTATTCGCCCGCTGCTCCATGCTCGGCATCTTGCTAGAGGGCCACGAGCTAAGGTCGAAAAAATCCCACGGTGTCCCCATATCGAGCTCCCTCCCCGAGGTTAAATCAACGAGCGTTAGGTCTACTGTGCTGCCTCGAGAATGCCCAGAACGTTCTGCGATATACCCGTCACTAAACAGGTTGGCCTTATCTACGCGGGGATAGAACTCATTTTTAGTCCTCGTATCCTCAAGGTCACTTGCCCAGCGCACGAAATGATCCACCGCCCGCTGAGGACGATAACCATCGAAGACCTTTAAGCCGAGGCCGAATTCGGCAAGACGTGCCTGTACTGCACTCAGCGCCTCGATTGCAGGTTTCGTGAGCAATACTTTGGCCTCTCGATAGCCATCGACCGGCGCCCCGACGAAATTATGCGAACCGGCATAACGCGCGTCGACAATGACGGTTGGTAGTGCCCCGCTAATGTCAATAAGGTCCGCCTCCTCAGCATTCGCGCTGAGCCCGACTCCCGAGCAAAAATAGAGAGTGATCCGCAGCGAACTGCCCAGCCAGACAAGCAGGCGTGTCCGAATATTTCTAGTTCCAGTTGCCATGTTCCCTCCCCTCGGGAAGTAGTATTGATCGCTATGCAGGCTTAATCCGTATAGCGCTAGGTGAGTAAAATAGTAGAGTAAAAAATGCTGCAATACTCCATGATTGTCCCAGACGTTGCAGATCAACTCCTCGCGGCTGCACTCAGTTGGACGCCAATGAGACATAGCCTCTACTTCGAATAGCGTCTAGAATGCGCTGTAGAGTAATAGCATCATTCGAATACCTAGCTCAGCGAGAGTAATCAGGGAGAAATCCCAACAGCGAGCTGAGCTTATTTAACGATATCCCCGGAGTCTACCCTATGACAAAGCGAAACCGATCTAACCGAACCTTCGCGGGTCTTGCCCTCGCTACGGCGATTGCCGGCCTTTCCCCGCTGGGCGCACTCGCACAGAGCGACACTTACAGTTCCGCGGCACACGATTTTGAGATCACGACAGTCGCGGAAGGCCTAGAAGTGCCGTGGTCAATGACATGGCTACCTAACGGCGACATGCTAGTCACTGAGCGTCCTGGACGCCTTCGCATAGTGCGTAACGGCACGCTACTTGCTGCGCCGGTCGAAGGTGTGCCCGAAGTTCATGCAGTGGGCCAGGGCGGATTGTTTGATGTACTACCACACCCCGATTTCGAATCGAATAAGCTCGTCTACCTCAGCTTCTCAAAGCCACTGCCCGACGAGTCTACAACTACAGTTATCCGCGGCACTTTTGAGAACGACAGACTGAGCAATGTCGAAACCATTTTCCAAGCGGATACAACCGGACGCAATGGTCACTATGGCGGCCGCATCGCGTTCGACAACGACGGCTACTTGTTTATCACTGTTGGCGACCGCCAAGCACCTCCCTCTGGTAACCTCGAGGCGCATCCAGCGCAGGATCTTGCAAACCATAGCGGCACCGTAATACGCCTGCATGACGACGGCCGCGTGCCCAGCGACAACCCTTTTGTCGGTCGTCGAGATGCCTTGCCAGAAATTTACAGCTATGGGCATCGTAATCCTCAGGGAATCGATATCCATCCTGTAACCGGCGATGTGTGGACAGACGAGCATGGCCCGCAAGGTGGCGATGAACTAAACATCGAGGAAGCCGGCAAAAACTACGGCTGGCCCGTCATCGGCTACGGCGTAAATTATGGACCTGGGCTCCCGATTCACAGCTCGCAGCAAAGCGAAGGCATGGAACAGCCAAGACATTTCTGGGTGCCTTCTATCGCAACCGCTGGACTCATGATCTACAGCGGCGATTTATTCCCTAATTGGAAAGGCGATATTTTCGTCGGCGGACTTCGCGGCCAGCAACTCGCGCGAGTCGACTTGAACGACGAAGGCAAGATGGCGATGATGGAAGAGACTCTCCTGAACGGCATCGGGCGAATTCGGGACATTCACCAAGGCCCCGAAGGCGCGATTTATATCGCAACCGAGAACCGCGGCATCCTGCGCCTCACGCCGAGCAATTAATCGCCGCTCGCTGCGCACAAAGCCCGCCTCTGCGGGCTTTGTGCTTTCTGGATCCGCCTGCGTTAGCATTGAGACCCAAAGGAGCGGTTAGGGATGAAAACAATAGGCATGATTGGCGGCATGAGCTGGGAATCCACCGCAAGCTACTACCGCGCAATCAACGAGGGAATAAAACGCGAGCTCGGCGGACTTCACTCTGCCAAGATCTGTCTCATCAGTGTCGATTTCGATGAAATAGAACAGCTGCAGCGTGAAGGCGACTGGACTCGGGCAGGCGAATTACTTGCAAGCGTTGCTGTCAATGTGCAGGCCGGCGGCGCGGATTTTCTCCTAATCTGCACAAACACTATGCATAAAGTCGCCGGCGCAATTCAATCTGTGATCGGCATCCCCCTCCTGCACATCGCCGACGCCACAGCGCAACAACTTATCGATGACAAGATTGATCGCGTTGGCCTGCTTGGCACTCGTTTCACCATGGAGGATACGTTCTACAAGGCGCGTTTAACAGATAAGTTTGGCATCGAGGTGCTCGTGCCGAGCCCAGCCAACTGCGCCCGCGTGAGTGGCATAATCTACGAAGAGCTTTGCCTTGGTGCGATAAATGCCGAGTCACGCGCGTTTTATGTTCAGCAGATCGCCGAGCTGGCCGAACGCGGTGCACAGGCAGTGATTCTTGGCTGCACAGAAATAGCGCTGCTCGTTCAGCAGCCTCACACCGAGATTCCTCTGTATGACACCACTTCAATACACGCTGAAGCCGCCGTTAAGATGGCGCTCACCGATCGATAGCCTATAATGGCGCCCTCGGAACCTCTCCCTTTGGTTTTATAAGCTTGTTATGGACGGACTCATCCTAGAAACGTTTACCGTAGGCCTTGCGACATTTTTCGCGACCATTGGACCACTTGATGTCGCTGCCGTTTTCGCCGCGCTAACCGCCGGCGAGGCACCGAAACACAGACGTCGCATGGCTGTGCGGGGCGCACTAATCGCTACGGGCATCTTGATAACATTCGCGCTCATCGGCGAGTCTCTATTATTCGCTCTGGGGATTTCAATAGCCGCACTCCGCACAGGGGGCGGCATACTGCTACTTCTTATCGGTATCGACATGGTCTTCGCGCGCTCCTCCGGCAGCACGTCGACAACAGACGAGGAGGAGCAGGAAGCGCTAGGAAAGCGTGATATCTCGGTGTTTCCGATCGCCACCCCATTAATTGCTGGCCCCGGCGCCATGGGTGCAGTAATACTTCTCATGGCCAATACCGAAGGGGAGCTCGCTCTGCAGGTGGCGGTCATTGCCTCCTTGATGGTAATTCTCGTGCTTACCTTTGGTATGCTGCTCCTAGCGAGCAAAATTCAACGCCTTTTTGGTGTCACCGGTATGCATGTGGTAACACGCATCTTCGGCGTGCTCCTCTCTGCACTCGCCGTGCAGTTTATTTTTGACGGCGTCGCTCAAAGTGGTCTGATAAGTGGTTAGGGGTGTTCGCAGGCGACGAGAAAAAGGATTGATTGAAACCAGTCCTAACTCTCAGGCAAAAAAAAGGCCGACTACGTCGGCCTCAAGCTTCTAGGGACTAACTGAGTTACAGCTAGAAAGGACACTTCAGGGCTTGAAAGCGGGGGATGGCGTCCGCTTTCAGTCGATCTCGGGAGAGAGTCCCTGTCCTGAAAGGTTAAACGCCAAGCTTTTCGCTGCAGATCACTCGGCTGTCATGACTTTTTTGCCGACTGCCTCCCCCCTCTTTTTATCCCTCTGTTTATCCCTCTGTTTATCCTTCTATTTGTCGCTCTATACCCGCCTCGATTTATCCCTTGCACTGATCCTCGCCTACCTCCTTGCTCTAACCCTCGCGCCCTGCGGCCTGGCTCTGCCTCAGTTCACCTCTATCTCAATGGTCTTTCCGTCACGAGGCCAGACAAACTAAAACTATTCCTACCCGCGGTACGTAATAATCATCGAATTAGTCAAATATTAATAGAAACTAGCTGAAAGGGAGGAGTTTGGAGAGATGGTTAGGTCGTCACGGTCATTCAGAAACACCCTCGGCAAATCGGCTCATAGCTCCCTACACCTTATAAAAGGGGCATTGCTTTGCCTGTTTCTCATCGCAGCGGTCGATAGCTACGCGCTCGAGCAACCTACCTATGAGGTTCTGTTCGTCGACGGCGATATCGAATACCGCCGCTACGACGCGTACCTAGTCGCCGAGACTGCTATCGCTAAAGTGGGTGACTGGGGCAAGGACACGCGCGATGGGTTCATGCAGCTCTTCGACTACATATCTGGTGAGAATACCCTCGAGACCAAAATTGCAATGACCTCGCCCGTCGTGCAGGGGCAAAGCACTAAAATAGCGATGACTGCGCCTGTAGTGGAGTCTTCGAGCGAAGGCCAAAACCGCATGGCGTTTATGCTACCCAGCAAATTCAACCTCGACAGCGCGCCACGCCCGACAAATCCCGCTATTACAATCAAGGAAATACCGGTGAGGATCATTGCCAGCATTCGCTACTCGGGCCGCTGGACCGAAAAGAACGTGCAGAAATACAAAGCCAGACTCGAGCAGCATCTCGCAGATCGAGGCGTCGAGACAATCGGCGAGTATTCGACGGCAGTTTACAACGCGCCGTTCACACCGCCTTTCATGCGTCGTAACGAAATCCACTTTGAGATCAGCGCGCTACCTGAAAACTAGCGGCGCCTAAATCGATCGAGCAAGGAAGCAAGGCAATGCAACAGGCAGTTTTGATAAGCGGCGCAAGTGGGCTAATCGGTACAGCGCTCTCGGATCATCTTCGCAGCGCGGGCTACGCTGTCCACAAACTAGAGAGAGATAATCCGAACGCTCAGTTCAATTACTCATCGGAGTCTAAAAAGGCGACACTTGATGACTCCATCTCCCTTCATGCAGTCGTCAATCTCGCAGGTCCAAGCATCGCCGATGGCCGCTGGACCGATAGTCGTAAAAGAGAGCTTTTAGACAGCCGCGTCGACGTCACCACCGCGCTCGCCTCAGCTCTGGCAACAGCGACCAAACCTCCCGCCGTTTTCTTGTCCGCCTCTGCAGTGGGGTTTTACGGCCAGTCGGATGAGCCTCTCGACGAAGATTCGCCCGCAGGGAGCGATTTTCTGGCATCGGTCGCCACTCAATGGGAACACTCGACAGCGCCTGCAAGAACCGCTGCAATTCCCACCGCTCATCTTCGCTTCGGCGTCGTGTTGAGCACGAGAGGCGGCGTACTCGGCAAGTTAATGCTGCCATTCTCGCTCTGCGCGGGAGGCCGACTCGGGGACGGTAACCAATTGATGAGTTGGATTGCCCTCCCCGATGTTTTGCGTATCCTCACACGCCTTATAGAGGAGCCAGCGTTACTCACCGCTCACACCGACCCGAAAGGCGCCTGCGCGCTCAATCTGGTCGCTGGCAAGCCAATCACCAACGCTGATTTTACCAAGGCTCTCGGACGCGCAATCCGCCGGCCCACACCGTTCCCCTTGCCCAAAAGCCTCATTCGGCTTTTGTTCGGCGAAATGGGCGACGCACTGCTGCTGGGGCATTCGTCGGTCATCTCTCAACGCCTTCCAAATCTAGGCATAGCGCTGCAATACCCAAACATCGATCTCGCGCTTGCCTACCTTGTTAAGAATAAGGCCTGAGTCCGATTGACTCTGTCGTCTAATGGGGTAGTCTGCGTAAAATTCGCTGCGCACTGACCCAGAATGAGGAATCCTGTGAAAACGACCTGCTTTGATGTCTCAATCGCCGACCATATTGCACACATCGTGCTCAATCGTCCTGAAAAACGAAATAGCATGATTACCGCATTCTGGGATGAATTGCCCGCTATCATCAGTGAACTCGAACAAGACGACAGAGTTCGCGTCATTGTGATTTCCTCGACGGGCCCACATTTTACTGCGGGCATCGACACGGCGGTGTTCGCAAGCAGCGAGGCCGCAACCGACGACCCGCGCGAAGTGGAGCATCAGAGAAGGCGGCATGGCGCTCGCTTTTACGACAACGTGCTACGCATGCAGCGCACGTTTAATTGCTTAGAAGAGTGCCGTGTGCCTGTACTCGCAGCGATACAGGGCGGCGCTATCGGCGGGGGTGTAGATTTAATCACAGCCTGCGACATGCGTTACATGAGTAAAGACGGCTTCCTTACCATTTTCGAAATCAACATCGGCATGACCGCCGACGTCGGCACCTTCCCGCGTATCACCAAGCTTATTCCCGAGGGTATTGCACGGGAGCTCGCCTACACGGGGAGACGCATGGGTGCCCAAGAAGCGAAAGAGATAGGGCTAGTGAACGCTGTCTTCGATACCCACGAAGAACTGCTAGAGGGCGTAATGGCTGTCGCCCGAGAAATCACAAAGAAGGCGCCGATCGCGATCTATGGCAGTAAACGCCTGATAACCTATTCCCGAGATCACAGCACAGCGGATAGCTTAGACTATATAAGTATCTGGAATGCGAGCATGTTGAGTTCTGCCGAGGTGCGTGAAGCAATGGCAGCGTCGGGTGAGAAGCGCGAAGGCGATTTTGCGTCACTTCCGCCCAAAAAGCATACGATGTCAGATACCGTAGCCTAAATAAGGAAAGAGGCTCAGAGGGTGGCTCAGGGGAAAACTCAGAGGGAGACTCAGAGAAAGCCGCTAAATCTGTAACAAGCTTAAACCGAATGAACCGCTAGGCCACGGCTTAGCGTTACTGATAAAAACGAGAGGCGCACCAAGAGGGATGCGCCCTAGAAAAAGGAAAGGACTATGCTCAGATCGATAATTGGTATCGCAGTAGCCGTCACCCTCAGCTTGCTTATCGCAATCGCTGGCAGCAATAACAGCACTTTGTATGATGGCATGCCCATCTTTTTACTCTGCGCCTCTGTGGGCTTCGTCTTGCATTGGTTAGGTTTCATTCCCGCCTATCTGTTTCAGACCGAGCATTATTTCGATCTGATCGGCTCCATTTCATATGTCGCGACTGTTGCCCTCGCCTTCGCACTCGCACCCTCCTTTGATACACGAGGACTGGTAGTTGCGACGCTTATCTGCGTGTGGGCAGTCCGGCTCGGCAGCTTTCTTTTTATTAGAGTCAAAAAAGCCGGCCAAGACCGCCGCTTCACACAGATAAAAACCAAATTTTTCCGCTTCTTGCTCACGTGGACACTGGGTGGAACGTGGGTCTTCATCACCATGGCCGCGGGTCTCGCTGCAATGACTTCACAGTCGCAATCGCCGGTTGACGGATTCTTAGTCGTTGGCGCCACACTGTGGGTAATTGGCTTCGGTATCGAGGTCGTCGCTGATCAGCAAAAAACCGCTTTTCGGAAAGATCCCGCTAATGCCGAAAGATTCATCAGTAGCGGACTCTGGTCGATTTCGCGCCACCCCAACTACTTCGGTGAAATCATTCTATGGATCGGGATCGCCGTCATCGCGCTGCCGGTTCTGGAAGGATGGCAGTGGGTAACCTTGGTCTCACCTGTCTTCGTCAGCTTTTTGCTGCTCAAGGTTAGCGGCGTGCCGATGCTCGAAAACAATGCCGAATCACGCTGGGGCAACGATCCCGAATTCAGACAGTACAAGGCCAAAACGCCTACCCTTATCCCCTATTTTGGCAAAGCAGATTTAGGGTAAACTTTGGCCCGTTAAATTAATGAGATCAATGAGGATAGAAACCATGCTCCATCGCTTATCCAATGCCTTTGTGGCAGCCACGTTAGTCTTAGCCTCGTTTGTGCTAAATGCGCAGTCTATCGATCTTGGACGCGGCGAACTGCCGGTCACCGTGCCAGCAGGCTATTCGAGCGAAAACCCCACACCTCTGATTGTGCTACTGCACGGCTATACATCGAGCGGCGCGATGCAAGACAACTATATGGGCTTTAGTAAATTGGCTGATCAATATGGCTTTCTGCTAGTCGCCCCCGACGGCAATCGCGAGCCAGGAGGCGATCAAAATCGGTTCTGGAATGCCTCAGACGCCTGCTGCGATTTCTTCTCCACTGAGGTCGACGACTCAGCCTACATCGCCGACATCATCAAAGAAGTGAAGTCCAAATTTACCGTAGATAACAATCGTATTTATCTCGTAGGACACAGCAATGGCGGCTTCATGTCCTATCGTGCCGCCTACGAGCATTCCGACACGATTGCAGCCATCGCCAGTCTTGCCGGTGCGAGCCATATAGAAGAGCGTGAGCCGCCGCAAAGCCCGGTGCATGTCCTCCAGATTCACGGCACAGCAGATGGCACGATTGCCTACGAAGGCTCGCATATACTGCAAAACTACTACCCCTCTGCGCTGGATACTGTGAAGCGGTGGGCGGAGTACAACGGCTGCAGGACAGAGGGTGAAGAGCGCGAGCTGCGCGATTTAGTGAGCACGCTGGATGGCCATGAATCGTCGACTGTGGTGTTTAAGAAAGGGTGTAAATCGGGTGGCTCTGCCGAACTGTGGACAATCGTCGATGGTTCACATGTACCCGCGTTTTCACCGACCTTTACGGCACAGGTGGTCGAGTGGCTTTATGCTCACCCCAAGACTATTCCAAGCTTCGCCGACTAGGCGTTTCTAGCAAAAAAAACGGGAAGCACTTGGGCTTCCCGTTTTTTTAACGCCGGCTGTTTTACAACAGCGCCTCTATCCTATCCATCAGCGATTCCATCCTACGCAGCACAGGTGCATAGGCCTCGGCGGAGGTCATATCGAGCCCCGCCTCGTCGCGCAAGATATTGTGCGCATAATCTGAGCCGCCTGCACTTAACACTCGAATAAATGCGTCGCGCACCTGATCGTCACCTGCCAAAAACTGCTCCGCGAACCATGCAGCACCGGTAATTGATGTTGCGTATTGAAAAACGTAAAAGTCATAGTAGAAGTGCGGAATAAAGGCCCACTCCGCGGCGTATTCCTCGTCGATCGTTAGAACACCGAGATCGTGGCCGTGGTAGCGTTTCAGAAGCTCGCCATACATTTCGGACAGTTTGGGGCCGGTAAGAGGCTCGCCAGCCTCAACGGCTTCGTGCATCGCGAGTTCAAATTCGGCGAACATAGTTTGGCGAAACAGCGTGCCGCGGATATTCTCGAGCGCGCCACCCAAATAAAACAGCTTTTCCTCATCGCTGCGTGCATTCTCAATCATGTATTCCTGCAGCAAAATTTCATTGATCGTTGACGCCATTTCGGCAGTGAAGGTTGAGTAGCTTGCGGTCTCATAGGGGTTTTGCTTTTGTGCAAGTAGGCTGTGCACCGCATGACCCCATTCGTGAGCAAACGTCGACAGCGACTCATAGTCATCGTTGTGATTAAGCAGCACGAAGGGGTGAACATCATAGATAGAGCCATTCATGTAAGCGCCTGAACGCTTACCGGGAGCGGGGTGACTGTGCATCCACTCGCCGTCTAATCCTGTCTTTAGTAGAGCGAGGTACTCTTCGCCAAAGGGCTTAAGCGCCTCGAAAGTAATCTCTGCAGAGCGCGCTAGATCAAACTCACCGGTGTCGACTTCCACCAGCGGTGGATAGATATCGTAATACCTTAGATCGTCGATACCGAGCATACGCCCCCGCAGAGAGAGGTACCGATGGAATAGAGGCAGTGATTGGTTTACCTGCGTTACCAACTGTGTATAAACCTCGGGGGGCAGACCATCATTAAAAAGGTTCGCTGCCAAGGTAGACTCATGATTGCGGACTCGAGCACCGAACACATTCGACTGAACGTTGGCCGCCATCGTCGCGCCCATGCCATCGTTATACTGATTCCACGTTTGCCAGAAAGCATCGAAAACTGTCTTGCGGTCATCGCGATTCGGCGCAGCGCGCCATAGCGAATACCCTGCCTGCGAGAGTGTCACCTCCTGTCCTTCACTCAATGTGACCGTCGGCCAGGGAATATCGGCGTTAGCATAGCTCTCGTATATCTGTTCCGACGCGTTCAACGCGAGGCTCGCCTGAGCCAAAATCTCCTCAGTTTTGGCGTCCAACGTATGGGGCGCTCGGCGCAGCGTGTCGCGCAGGTAAAACGCATGTGCTGCGAGCTCCTCGTCGGCTGCGAGAAAGGACTCGATGCGCGCTTCACCCACGGCGAGTATCTCTGGCGCTAGCCATGAAATCGATTCTTCGAAACTTGCATAAAGCGCACGCGAGCGACCGATTCGTGCCTGAGCCTCGGGATCACGCTGATCCGAATCGAAAATGAGGCTGGTGTAGACATAGACCCGCGCGATTTCCTTTTCGAGTGAGGAAATGCGGTCGAGCGCCGCGCTCAGGGACGCTGCACTGTCGCCTAGTGAGCCCGCCAACGCCGGCAGCTCGGCAATGTCTGCCTGCGCGGCTTCTATTGCCGACTCCCACGCGTCGATATCGGCGTAAACGCCAGTAAGATCCCAAACGACGCCCTCAGCGGACTGCAAAGATGTCGACAGCGATGAGAGTGCGAGAGCCAAGCCAAAGAGCAAAGCTCTGCCTGTAGTTTTGCGAATAATCATGATGGACCTCACTGTTAAGCAAAACGAAGTAGCGCGATCTTAGCGCTATAAAAAATTGAGGCTAACCGAGAGCAACCGGCGTTGGCAACTTACCAAGGGATTTGGCTACCATCCCAGGCGACGAAACTAGCCGCTGTCTTGTTCGCTACTAGCGCATCACTTAGGCGCGCCAGCAGCGAAGACGCCACGAAGTCGGGAGTGAATAATTTACCCTCAGGCACGGAGCGCTGGAACGGCTTACTTAGAGGGGTGTCCGTAGTACCGGGATGAAAGGCGATGAAACGCAGCTCGGGCAGCGTGCGCTGATACTCGATAGCGCTCGTTTTAAGCAACATATTCAGCGCAGACTTCGAAGCGCGGTACGCATACCATCCCCCTTTACCGTTGTCTTCAATACTGCCGATGCGGGCGCTGAGCACAGCAATCACAGCAGGGATTTTCCCCTTGAGATGGCTCTTGAGCAACACCTTAAGATGTTTTAACCAGAGGGCGGGAACCACGGCATTGCTCTCGAATATCGCATGTAGCGTGTCACGATCGAGATCTTCGATGCGCTTTTCGGGGCTGATCGTCGAGTCGTGCAGACGACCATTGCATATGACCAGACGGTTTAGTTTGGCATTTTTCTCGCCGAGTAGAACCCCGCAGCGCTCAACCACAGCGGCCATCTCTCGATCGCTATAATCGCAGCGCATCCACGTCAACCGCGCCTCGTCTGAGACGCGCGACGCAAGAGAACTGGGACAAGCGCTGCGACTCACTGCGATTACTTGCGACGTCTTTTCCTCGGCTATGACTTTCGCAATAAGGGACTGCCCTATCTCGCTTTGCGCGCCAATCACTAGCACCGCGTCGTTCATAGTTTTTGCGTCTCGGTCTGTTCCGCTATCGCGCAGCTCCCGGTGTTAGGTTTGTCACAGGGTTCGCAGCGCCTTTGGCCAGTCAAAATATAGGAGATGCCGTAGCGATACCGCGCAAAAAACAGATAGCCAAGGTCACTAAACCAGCGCATCACAGGCAGCCGCAGAAACCCGAGCCAGCGCTTCTGGCCCACCGCGCGCCACGACTGATGCGCGACATCAAGGCCATATATCAAGGTTCCATCGGCATACAGCCCGTGCATGATCTTGTTTGCCGCGACAGGGTCTATATGTGGAAAGCGAGTAGCAAAGTCGTCGACATGAATGTCTTCGAACCGCAGCTTACCTGCGGTATCCAGTTTTTGGAGTTCTGTCATCTCCGCGCTGCAAACCGGGCAGTAGCTATCGAAAAAAAGGGTTAGCGGGTAGCGATTCATAGCAGAAGCCTTGTAATTTGACTGAAAAAATAGAACTCATAGCGAAGCGCCTTAGGCGCCCAAGAATAAAAACACCCCGTGCAAAAGCAGGACGGTAATGGTTAAAAACGCGCGAAAAGCCGTGTAGCGACGGTGAACAGCGCTGTCTATCGACGGCATCGCTGCGACTTCCACCACAAACAGCATGACGAAGCCGGTGGTGAGTATGACAAACGGATAGACGCTGCCGTAAGGACTCAAGAGGAGCGCGGACCAGCCGAGCAGAGCGAACACATTACTCGCGATAAGCGCGAGCAACCCCGCGCTTACTTTGAGGGTGGCATCCGAGGCAATGAGTCTACCCCAGTGAGTTCCGCCCAAGAACGAGAGAATGATCGCACTATAGCTAAGGAATATTTGGTCAGCGAGCGCCTCCGCGCCGACATAGGCTAGCGCACAGGCGACTATGAATGGGACCAGACCCGCGTAGCCAAGCGTCGAAATAATTTTTTCTGCCCTTGTCATATCACCCTCCGTTGGCGATGGCTTATATGGCTTAAAGTACGGCTAATACACGCGTCGAGATTGGTCTGGCTTAAACTAACCGGCGTTATTAGCTATTCACCGACTACCGCATCGGTGCTGCCGCCGCAGACGCCAACTAACCTAGGGTTATCTACCACTATGCTTCTCGAAAACACGCTCACAGTGCCATCGCACACGTCACGAATTCGGTGGATTTTGGGCGACCAACTCGCGTTGTCACATTCTTGGTTCGAGCAGTCCGACGAGACGATTCTCTATGTGATCGCTGAGCTTCGACAGGAGACCGACTACGCCCCGCATCACTGCCAGAAAGTATGCGCGTTCTTCGCCGCCATGCGTGACTTTGCAAAAACCCTAGCGAGTCTCGGACACACTGTACTCCATTTAGATCTCGATTCGACAGCGCCATTTAAGACCCTGCCCGAGTTGATCACCACGCTCTGCGTGAACGGCGCTATCGAACACTTCGACTATCAGCGCCCGGACGAGTATCGGCTTATGTGTCAGCTTGAGCAATTCCAGCCGCCTGCGCACTGCTCCAAGACGTGCTATGAATCCGAGCATTTCCTTCTCCCCTACCCCGACATAGAGAAAATGTTTACGGCTGATAAGGCCGTCAGAATGGAAAATTTTTACCGCAAAATGCGCAAGCGTTTCGACGTACTTATGGAAGGGGATCAACCGCGCGGAGACCGCTGGAACTTCGATGCCGAGAATCGCAAGAAACTCAAAAAGCAAGACATCGAAGCGCTGCCCACTCCCTTGGTCTTCGCGAATGATGTCAGTGCGATAATAGCGAGACTCGAACGTCATAAAGTCAAGACAATAGGCGTAAAAGCCGAGACGATTATTTGGCCAATCAATCGCGACCAAGCGCAGGCTCAACTCGAATTTTTCTGTGCGCGCTGCCTACCACTCTTCGGCACGTTCCAAGACGCAATGACCTGTAACTCCCCGCATAGCTGGAGCCTCTATCATGCGCGGATCAGTTTCGCGCTGAACTGTAAGCTCCTCCATCCGCGCGAAGTCATCGACTCTGCGATCGCCGCTCTCGATGCGCGTTCAAGTGAAATTGATCTCGCCCAGGTAGAAGGCTTCGTAAGACAAATTCTCGGTTGGCGCGAATATATGCGCGGCATGTACTGGATCAATATGCCTGGCTACGGCAAAAAGAATGCGCTCGATGCACATACGCCACTGCCTGATTTTTTCTGGAACGCAAATACATCTATGCGCTGCATGAGCGAGGCGATTGGACAGTCTTTGGGCACGAGCTATGCACATCATATCCAGCGTCTTATGATTTCCGGTAACTTCTGCCTACTCGCGGGCATCGAACCTAGCGAGGTCGATGCGTGGTATTTGGGCATTTACGTCGACGCGATCGAATGGGTCGAAATGCCAAATACGCGCGGGATGTCGCAGTTTAGTGATGGGGGCCTTATAGCAAGTAAACCGTACGCAGCGAGCGGCAACTACGTCAGTAAAATGAGTGACTACTGTAGCAGTTGCCATTATGACGTAAAGCGTAAAACCGGACGTGGCGCATGCCCTCTAAACAGCCTCTACTGGCGATTCATGATCAAACATCGCGAGAGGCTTGCGAAGAATCCTCGTATCGCCATGTTGTTTAAAGGCTGGGACAAACAGGGTGATACAGAAAGGAAAGCCATACTGGACTATGCCGAATGCCTTATCGCTGACTTAAACGCACTCTAAGTGAAAATTGCAGAGATTAAAGCCAGAGCGGCAGACCAATCTGCCGCTCTCGCTCCTTGAGTTACTAGGCGGCGCTCGCAGCGAGCTTATCGATTTGGGTCAGCAACGTATCAACATCACTGCACTCAAACGGATCATTCTCGCAGTTGTCTACTTTACCCGCCTCGGCGTTCAGCAGCGTGATCACGCCGTCGTCGACCAACATAGAATAGCGCCACGAGCGCTCACCAAATCCCAGGTTTTCTTTTTTCACTAGCATACCCATTTTTCGGGAGAACTCGCCGTTGCCGTCGGGCAGCATTTTCACTTTCTGAACCTGTAGCTGTTTTGCCCATTGAAACATTGAGAATGCGTCGTTTACGCTGAGGCAATACACCTCATCAACGCCCTTCGCCCGAAGGTCATCGTATTTGCTTTCGAAACCCGGCAGATGCGTGCTGCTGCAGGTGGGGGTAAACGCGCCCGGAAGCGAAAATACGACGACGCGGCGACCGCCGAAAATGTCGTCCGTAGTCACGTCCTTCCAGACGAATGGGTTGTCGCCGCCCACTGATTCATCGCGCACACGCGTCTTGAATACCACCTGCGGCACTCTGTCTGCCACTGTCAAGTTTGGGATGTTTACTTGCTCGTTCATGCCTACTCTCCTGCGCTCGCGCGCCTAATAATCTCGAGGACCGCTGCCGGATCGATTCTCCGCGCTCTCGCGATAGGCGAAGTATGGGCTAATGAAGATAATCGGTAAAACAAAATAAAAAGATTGGATTAATCGCAATAAACGATTCAAAGAAGATTATCGCAGAGGCTACTTAACGGTAATCGGCTGCCACGTTTTGTGCCTAGCCAGCACTGATTCGACACTGTGCTTACAGACGCCGACCTGACTAATCAGTTTGCTCTCGCACACGTCGCAGCGCACACACTCCTTAAAATCAATCGCCTGCAGTCGTATTGCGCCCGTCGGGCAGGCCTTCTCGCAGACCTTGCACACCTCGCACTGCGGCACGCGCTTAATCTTCCAGAAGGCGGCAATACTTATCACGCCTAGCGATGCACCGAGTGGGCAAGCATAGCGGCAATAGAAGCGGGGCACGAAAATGCTACCTGCAACAAACACAGAGAGAATTCCCCACAGCAGAAGCGACTGGCTCTGATAAAAGAGCGTGCCGAAGGGCTCGAAATATTGGAAAACACTGAGTTCTGCGTACGCTACGGCCATTGCAATGAGACCGGCGAGAATCACGTATTTCAGCCAAAGAGCTCGATCGTGCAACCACTGCGGCAGACTCCGTCGCCAACGCCTCGGAACGATGCGTTCGAGGATGTCCTGCAGGGCGCCGAACGGGCAGAGCGAGGAGCAAAAAACCCGCCCCCAAAATACCGTCGTCACCAAGGTGAACACAACAAGAATGAGCAACGGTAGATCGTTAAGAAACAGTCCCGGACCCTGTTTCATGAAATTCGTGATATGCGATACCGATAGGAACGTGCCGTTGACAAAGCCCAAATACACAAAGGTGGACAGCAACGCTACCCAGCGCAGCCGAGCATCCTTTCGCACAAAGGCAGTCATCGCCACCGTCAGAAGGAGCATAAGCAAGGCTATTTCCGTCCACGGCGCACTACCGAGTAGTGCCTGCAGGCCCGTCTCGATTGGCAGATCGGCGTACTCATCAATGATCTCGGGCAAATACTCGGCCGGGACTTGGCGTCCCTGCGCCAGCGCCAGCGCTATCGGCGGCACCTGATAGTTAACCTGTTCGAGTTGATCGATGCTATCGACCTCTTTCCCGGTGTTGTAAAAGAGCGTAAAGGGCTGTGCGATGTCGACTTCGGGCGGGAGCACAATCGCGCCGGCAAATCGCATCTTGTCGCGGCTCTTGCCTGCCTCTGCACTGCCGACGTACACGAACCGGCGGCGCTCTACCTGATACGACCAGTCGCCCTGCTGTAGCGCTAAGTTTTCCTGCCGAAATGGCGAGCTCGCATTGCCTGCGATACCAATCAGCAGCAGCGCGCCTTCTCTCACTCGATTGCTCGCCTCGCGTTCAGCGCGCGAATAGTCCTCAGCGCCAACCAGCATTTCGCCAAGTTTCTCATTGCCCATAAACGCAACGGTCAAATCGATCTGCGTGCCATCCTCTAAAAGCACAGGCCAGAGTTTTACCAACCCATCGTCGATCAACCCTTCCCATGAAAGTGGTGCGAGCAGCGACAATGCCTGATCCTCGACGCTTGCATTGGCGAAAACTGCCGCCTCGCCTAAATAAGCCCGTGCAACTTCGCGAGCACTGTTCCGAATGCCACGCGAGACGGCCCAGCTGCTTATCGTCGCGCGCGACACGCCATCGATGTCGCGGCCGACGCGAAAGCCGTCTGCGACACTCTTGCCGTCGAATTGATTGGGGAAGCGCTCGGAATTTAAGAAATCACCACGGATGCTCTTATACGATTCGCGATAAAAAAGAATCTCGATGCCAGTAAGTTCCCCCGCAAGGTCAACGCCGACAAGCACTTCGATAGGTGCGCTGTAGCCAATTTCCTGCGGTTCGAAATCGGTTGTCTCGAATGCATAGCCAACAATCTCAGCATCTTGTGCTTCAGATTCATAGCCAATGTAGACAGGTGGATTGCCTTGCTTGGGCGAAAAACGCTGGGCCTGCGGCAGCACTGCCGCGAGCTGAGCTGCAGAGAGCTGCGGCGTCTGACCGAGTGTTTTCTGCGCGAAAAAGAGAAGGACGAAACACAAAAAACCTTGTGCGAGCAGTGCGGCGCGCGCGGCATGAAACGAGATTGCCATTACTTCAAGTACTCCCTGGCTCTTTTCTTATTCTGTTTTTGCAGCGCACTCAGGCTGCCTATCTCGCTCACTCAATGGGCCAAGACGCACGCATTAAAACAGCCCAATTGATCTTGCTCAACGGAGAATCACAATTTGGAACGATCGAACGCGAAAATCTTACCTCTCATCTCGGCTATTGATGCAGTTGCGTGTTCGGGCCGCCTTCTAGAAAGCATCAAAAAAGCGCACAAATCATAAGCAAATTTTGTTATTTATCAATAATTAAGAAGAAATCTATGCACTCACCAATAAAATGCACCAATACGGTGCATATGGCCAAAATTTTCTATTGCCATAATTAGGTCATTATTGGACTTTTCTCGCCAAGGCACTTATTCTTCAGGGATGCCGTAGCACTCGGTGCGTTGTTTAGCAGTGGTTAAAAACTGTGAAATGCGCTTTTGAGCTGTGGCTGAGTTAACTCTTAGCCTGTTCGCAGGTAATACACAGCTTACTTCTACAAGGGGAAAGTAAATGACAAATAGACCTAAAATGGCACGTAGGGTTCTCCCTACCGCTATCGCGCTTGGTCTGCTCGTTCCAGCTGGTTTCGCACCACTGGCACTCGCACAGCAAGCCGATGAAATGGTTGAAGAGATTGTAACCATCGGCTCGCGCCGCCCACAGCGCAGTAACACAGATTCATCTGTACCAGTCGATGTAATCAGCGGTGACGAATTCGTCAACATGGGCTTCGCAGACATGGACGATATGTTGAAGACGGCGATTCCTTCTTACAACGTCGCGCGTAACGAAATTTCGGACGCAGCAACAATTGTACGTCCAGCAAACCTCCGCGGCCTGCCACCCGATAACGTCCTTATCCTCGTGAATGGCAAGCGTCGTCACCGTTCAGGCGTTATTGCCGAGCTAGGCGGCTCGCTGTCATCAGGCTCGCAGGGTGCTGATATCAGCGCGATCCCTTCAATGGCGATCAAGCAGGTTGAAGTACTCCGTGACGGCGCTGCTGCGCTCTACGGTTCTGACGCGATTGCCGGCGTGATCGGCTTCCAGCTCAACGACGCAGCCGAAGGCATGTCACTTGAAGTACGCACAGGCGAGTCGGGTGAAGGCGACGGGGACCTCGTTCAGGTTCAAGGCAACATAGGTATGCCTTTAGGGGATGACGGCTTCCTGAACATCACAGGTTCATGGATGGAACAGGATCCGACAAGCCGCACACTTCAGCGCACTGATGCTGCGACCCTCATTTCTAGCGGCAACGCTGCGCAGAAAGCGAGCGTGGCTAATCCCGCACAAATCTGGGGTGCCCCAGAGCAAATTGACAACTACAACTTGTTCTTCAACTCTGGCATCCAGGTAAGCGACGATCTCGAAGTTTACGCGTTCGGTAACTACGGCGCGCGTGAGACTATCGGCGGATTCTACTACCGTAACCCGAACTCTCGCGGCGGCGTTTACACCAACGGTTCTACTCGTGCGGTGGTTGATACGACCATTCGCAACCGAGCTACCGGCGTAACCTCTAACTGTCCAGCTCTCACGAGCCCTGGCTCAGGTGGCAACGGCGTTCCATTGGATCAAGCCAAAGTAGCAGCGGACGCGCTGGCGTTGGCAAACCTGCCAAGCAACTGCTGGGTCATGAATCAGGCGGTTCCTGGTGGCTATACGCCCGCATTTGGCGCTCAGCTGAAAGATGCGAGCATCGTTGGTGGCTTCCGTGGTGACATTACTTCTAACCTCAGCTACGACGTGAGCGCGAGCTATGGCCGTAACGCGGTAAGCTTCATGATTGACAACACTTGGAACCCTTCTAATGGCCCAGACGGCTATGTGAATGGCGAACTCCAGAGAAAGTTTGACCTAGGCCAAAATGTTCAATCTGAAACTAACATCAACCTAGACATGGTCTATACTATGCCAGTTGACGGCTTCGCTTCAGACCTGAACGTTGCCTTCGGCGGCGAGTGGCGCGACGAGCGTTTCGAAACGATCGTGGGTGAGAAGAACTCCTGGGTTGCTGGACGCTTTGCGTTCCAGAACGTTGACGGTTCTAACACTTACAGCGATGGCGTAACGCCACTGCCTAACCTGAGCATCGGTGCGCACGGCTTCGCGGGCTTCAGCCCCGAACAGGCCGGCTACTGGGGTCGTTCGAACTACGCGTTCTACACAGACCTCGAAGCTGATATCACAGACTCGTTCACCGCTGGCGTTGCCGTTCGCTACGAAGATTTTGAAAGCTTCGGCGATACGACTAACTTCAAGGTGTCTGGTCGCTACCGTGTAACCGACGCACTTGCTCTTCGCGCGTCATACAACACTGGTTTCCGCGCGCCAACTCCTGGCCAGGAAAATGTCACCAAGCTGTCAACGATTACCGTTAATGGCGAGCTACAGCAGCGTGGCCAAATCCCCCCAACCAACCCTATCGCGCAAGCTCTTGGCGCTGAGGCTCTTAAGCCTGAAGACTCAAAGAACTACTCGCTTGGTTTAGTTTGGGATGTTACGGGTGACATCAACGTAACTGTTGACTATTTCAACATCGAGCTTGAAAACCGCATCGCGGCAACGGGCACAATCGACATCTCTAGCCGTACGGCGATTGCAGGTGTTGGCTGTCCTACTGCTTTGGCGGCCGGAAGCAACCTCGCTCTCTGCTTACAAGAAGCAGGCGTGCCTGGTGCAGCTGACCTAAGCTCGGTTTCGTTCTACACAAACGACTTCGCCACTACCACACAGGGTATTGACTTGGTCGCAACGTGGAACCTCGATTTCGGTAACATGGGTAACGGCACACTGAACGCCGCATGGAACTGGACAGAGACCGAAGTTGATAACGCCGGTCAAGAAGTTAACCGCAACCGTGTTGTAGGTCTGGAAAACCAGAACCCACAAAACCGCGGCGTGTTCACTTATAACCACTTCCTGAACGATTTCCGCTTCCTCGCGCGCCTACGTACGTACGATGACTGGATCGATTCTTCATGGAGCGGCGATACGACACCTCGTGGACCACAAGGTCTTGGCTACACGATCAACTGCGGCTTCAACACTGATAACTGCTACAGTGGCGAAAGCGTAGTCGACCTCGAAGCTGCCTATACTTGGAACAGCAACTACACCTTCGTAGTTGGTGCGAACAATGCGTTCGATCAAGATGCAGCGATCAACCAAACTAACCTCGACGGCACTATCGGTGACGGCAGCCTGTACGCAGGTAGCACACCGTGGGGCACAGAAGGTGCATTCTACTACGCACGAGTTCGCGTAGACTTCTAAGTCGCTTAGCCCCGAATCGTCGGGGCGAGTTACTCGAATATAGAATGATGAAAAGGGAGACACGGAAACGTGCCTCCCTTTTTTAATGCGCTGTCTGAAGCGCCGTCGCCACCCGCAACCAACCCTGCGAACACACACGCATCTACTAATGAGCACCGTGATTTAATGTGACGCGCTTCTCCATGCAATAGCTTACACCCCCAAACTGAGCGAGAATTCAGCTTTCGCTTAAAATGGGGACCTCTGACTATGCGCACTTTTCACCCTCCTATTCTTTGCCGTTCGCGCATTCGCGATCTGCGCCTGCTGATTTCGGCACGGACGGTCTTGCTGGCTATCCTTATTACCCTACTCTTAGGCTGTACCGAACCAGAAAGAATGAGTGCCACTGCACCAGCCGCCGATTTAATTATCGACAATGCCCGAATCTATACTTTTGCCTGGGGCGAACCCGATGGCGAGGGCACACCTTCGGCTCGGGCGCCTGTTGTAGAAGGCAACTGGGCCCCAGACGCGACGGCTATCGCCATTACTGACGGCGTTATCGTGGCAATCGGCTCCAGCGCCGACATCGCGCCACTTAAGGGCGAAAACACCGAGATCATTGATGCGAAGGGCGCGACATTGCTGCCTGGCTTCACAGACTCGCACACCCACATAGAAGAATTGGGCGCCACACTCGATGATGTAGACCTCAAAGGCGTTGTCGATGAGGCCGAGGCGATAGCGCGCGTGGTCGCGCATGTCGATGCGAACCCCGTCCCTGAGGGCCAGTGGATTGTTGCTCGTGGCTGGGACGACGGGCTATGGGCTGACCGCTACCCCACCCACGACGCCCTAACCGCCGCCTTCCCCAACAATCCCGTATTAATGGATGGCACCAATGGCTTCGGTGCCTGGGGCAATAAACTCGCTATGGAGGCCGCAGGCATTGTCGCCGGCGCGCCCGATCCAACCGGCGGTGAAATCTTACGCGATGCGAATGGCGAACCCACCGGCGCCGTGCGCAATCGCGGAGTCGCACTCTTTCGCAGCGCAGTGCCTCCGCTAAGCGACGAACGTCTGCAGCGACGACTCGTCAATGGCCTCCAGCTTATGGCTAACGCAGGCTACACAGGTGTGCACCACGCGGGAGTAGACTCACGCCTGATGACAGCCTACGAGGCGCTCGCCGAGCGCGGGGAACTGTCGCTTAGAGTTAGTGCGATGATCAGCGGACGCGACAAGCCGCTTATGCAAGAGTGGCTCACGCGCGGCCCTCAGCGATTAGGGGAAGACAACAAACTCCTCGTGCATTCGGTTAAGGGTTATTACGACGGCTCCCTTGGTGCCCGTGGGGCAAAGCTCTTGGAGGAATATAGCGACCGAGAGGGGCATATCGGCGTGTCGGGCGAGGAATACGGCTTTTTCACCGAAGAAATAAGCGCAATGCTACAGGCCGGTTTCCAGATAAATATTCATGCGATCGGCGATGGCGGTAACCGCGAGGTACTGCATTTTCTGCGTGACAATTTCGCCCTTAATCCGGCAATGCAAAAAAATCGGCACCGCATAGAACATGCACAAGTCGTCCATCCAGATGATTTCGCCCTGTATGATGAACTCGATGTCATCGCTTCAGTGCAGCCGCCCTTCGTCGCCGAAGACAAAGTCTGGACCGAAGATCGCATCGGCCATGCGCGCTCCGCGGGCGCCTATGCGTGGCGCAGTTTCCGCCGCAATAACACCCCTCTCGCGTTTGGTTCTGATCTGATGGGCTACGATTGGAATCTGTTCTACGGCTTACACTCTGCCATCACCCGTCAGAGCACGGACTCACAGCCACCAGGCGGCTGGTTCCCAGAGGAAAAACTTACTACCGAGGAATCGATTCGCGGATACACCAGCGGCGCCGCCTATGCGGCCTTCCTCGAAGACGAGACGGGAACGCTAGAGGTGGGCAAATGGGCCGACATCACTCTGGTCGATATCGATCCCTTCGAGACGGTCGCGCGCGAGCCCGCTGCGCTTTTGAATGGCCGTGTTCTGATGACCCTCGTGGGCGGCCAGAAGGTGTTCGACGCGACGCGCTAAGCAGGACTCGATTCTGTTATCATGCGTCCCCAACTCTAAGAGCGCGCATCCGTGTCACACACAACAGAATCCAATAGCGTCGACAATGCATCCGGCTTCGAGAGCCTTCCACTGCGCAGCGAGATCCTCGCTGCCGCAGAGGCACTAGGCTACAGCACCATGACGCCGGTTCAGTCCCAGAGTCTCCCGACGCTTATCGAAGGTCGAGATCTCATCGCACAGGCCAAAACCGGCAGCGGCAAAACTGCAGCGTTTGCGATAAGCCTTCTGAATCGACTCGACGAGTCGCAGTATCACACCCAAGCGCTGATTGTGTGCCCTACCCGCGAACTCGCTGAACAGGTGGCCGAGGAGATTCGCCGCCTCGCGCGCGGAATCCCAAACGTAAAAACCCTCACACTCTGCGGCGGCCGCCCGATGGGACCGCAGCTTGCGTCGCTCAAGCGCGCACCGCATATCGTTGTAGGCACGCCCGGCAGGCTACTAAAACATTTAGAGAAACAGACTCTCAAAATTAACAGGGTCGAAACGCTTGTCCTCGATGAGGCGGACAGAATGCTAGGCATGGGTTTTATCGAGGATATCGACGACATCGACGACTATCTGCCGACCACACGCCAGACGCTACTTTTTTCGGCAACCTATCCAGATGAGATTGCACAGCTGAGTGCAAGCTTTCAGACCGACCCTGTCGATATTCGTATCGAGTCGGAGACGCTTAATGCACAAATAAAAGAGACGTTCTACAAAGTCGATCGAGTCGACAGGTTGCAAGTTATCCTCAGGCTTCTCGCGCTGCATAAGCCCGAATCGACGCTCATTTTTTGCAATCAGAAACATCAGTGCGAGCAGTTAAAAGATGACCTTTGGGATGAAAAATTGCACGCCTCGGCGCTGCATGGCGACATGGAGCAGTATGAACGAGACCGCACGCTAATTCAGTTCTCGAATAAGAGTAGTTCGATCCTCGTGGCAACAGACGTTGCCGCGCGCGGTCTCGACATCAACGAACTCGATCTCGTTATCAACTTCGAACTAAGCGCTGACCCAGAGGTCCACATCCATCGCGTTGGCCGAACCGGCCGCGCCGGTCGCACGGGCACAGCCGCGAGCTTAGTTATGGGGTCTGAAGAAAACCGCCTGGCCGCGATAAATAACTATCGCGGCACCGCACACGCTAGCGTCTCTGCGGATACTCTCCCCGCCTGGGGGCAATTCAAACTCTATCCCCCCATGGTCACGCTCAGCATCGGCGGCGGTAAGCGCGATAAACTCCGCCCTGGTGACATTTTAGGCGCGCTCACTGCGAGCAAAGAGATTGAGGGTATTGCCATCGGCAAAATCACCGTGCTCGACAAGATCACCTATGTTGCAATTACCCAAGAGTGCGCCAAGAAAGCGCTGAGCCTGCTCAACGACGGGAAAATCAAAGGCAAGCGTTATCAGGCGAGGCGACTGCGTTAGTCAGCGGATATCGCCGCTCTTCACTTCGCGCTACAATAGCGGCTCGATGCAACATAGGCATGGATAACACGTTTCAGGATAGAGTTATGGCAAATATTACCGTCTACACAAAAAATCTCTGCAGTTTTTGTTCGGCAGCTAAGCAACTACTCAAAAGTAAAAACTTCGAGTACAAAGAAGTGAATATGGAAGGCAATCAGGCGCTTATGATGGAGGTGATGACGAAATCGGGACAGCGCACTGTACCGCAAATTTTCGTTGGCGACGTCTCGGTCGGCGGCTACAGAGAGCTTACAGCTGCAATGGCGAATGGCGAGTTTGCTGAATTAGTTGCCAAAGGATAAGAGGGGCGAAACCTCTCGTAGCGTGCAGCGTGAAGAGAGAACTGAGAGAGTCGAGAGTTTCGAGAGTTTCGAGAGTTCAGAGAGTGTAGAGAGGAGCGACGCCCACTTGCAGAAGAACGAGTACAGTTCGGCGCTTCGCGCACTCAGCGTAGCAATGGCTCTAATCGCTTTAATGCTTGGTTTATTTGCAAGTGTAGCCGCGCTAAGCGGCGATGAATATGGACGCGTCAATCTCCTCTACTCACTCCTTTTGTTTGCGCTTGCTCCAACGCTAGGCCTTCTCGTCACCGCTGTATTTTTTGCCCTCGGCGTTCGCGGCGGTGTTGCTGCGATGCTCATCGAGCTGCGCGTCACACCGAAGCGTTTCGCTTCGCTGCTTGTCCGACAGGGCGATGCAGCACAGCGCCGAGCGGTCCTTTTCTCGATAAGCCAAGGCTGGCTGTTCTCTTTAGCCGCCGGCAATCTATTCGGTTTTGTGTTAATGCTTTTGACGATGGACATCAGTTTCGTCTGGCGCAGCACATTACTCGACGCCACAGACCTCCTGCCTGCGCTAAACTTCGTCGCGATGCCTTGGTCTTTCTGGAACGCGGCGCAGCCCAGCCTCGAAATGCTGAGCCAGACTCAAGATTTCAGGCTGCAGGGCTCGCCAACCAATGCCAACTACGTTGGGCAGTGGTGGCGGTTTCTCCTCGCGGCGCAGCTCTGCTATAGCCTCGTACCAAGAATGCTGCTCTGGCTTATCGCGACTAATAGACTCGCCCGCACGCGCAAAAGCCGAGCACAAAGCACAGACCTGAATCAAACTGTTGCTATCGAAAATCTAAACGCTGACATCGACAGGCTGGCAGACTCAGTCACCGAAATCCCAGCTGATTCGATACTATTTGATTTTGCACATACCCCAAACGCCCTGCTTTCCGATATAGAAGCGCGCCTTCAGGTCGCAACTATTCAAAAACCGCCTATTGATTTTCACTCACGACTCCAGCGCGCAGAGAATACAAATACTCAGCCCCTCGTGGTTTTGGTTCGGAGTTGGGAGCCACCCCTTGCAGAGCTTGCCGACTCGCTGCTAGAGGGATTAACCGCGGAACAGCGGAGCAATCTCTTTATCGCACCAATCGATTGGGCATCGGAGCCACAGAGAAAAGAGCGGTTAATCGAACCAAAGTTGGCGCATACGCAAGAGTGGCGTCGATTCTGTGCGAGCGCAGTGGACTGCACTCATCTTTCACTCAACAGGACTAAGCCATGAGCGCGCTAACCCAGCCAAGGTTCGCGGTTGTCGGCCACCCGAATAAAGGTAAGTCGTCGATAGTGGCGGCGCTTGCACAGAATGATGCGGTGGCTATCTCCAGCCGCAGCGGCACCACTCTACGGGCCGATGCCTTTGAGATTCGCGTAGACGATGCATCCTACACGCTAATCGATACGCCGGGATTTCAGCGCCCTCGCCGCGCACTTGCGTGGCTCAATCAACATGCCGCCAGCGCGGATCAGCGCCGCGACGCGATAGCGCGCTTTGTCTCCTCTGCTGACTGCGCCGCACAGTTCCCTGACGAGGTTGCTCTGCTTAAGCCTATTTCGGAAGGCGCCGCGATACTCTATGTTGTCGACGGCTCACGTCCTTACAATCCTGATTATGAGGCCGAAATGGAGATCCTGCGCTGGTGCGGACAGCCAAGCATGGCTCTCATTAATCCGATCGAGTCCGAGGCGCACATCGACACGTGGCAGCAGGCTCTGTCGCAATTTTTTAAAGTTGTGCGAGTCTTCAATCCTATGCTCGCTGACAGGCTGCGGCGCGACGAAATTCTCGAAGCGTTTGCCGTGATTGCGCCCGAGTGGCGCACACAGATTGACCTAGTCCGAGCGAACTACACCCAGCAAGATCTGACAAGGATTGCGAACGCAGGCTTGCTATTGGCTGAGACACTTGAGCTGCTTTGTTCTTTTCAATTAAACCAGCAAACTCTGAGCAAAGCGCAGGCCGAAAAACTCAAGAGTGTATTAAAGGCGCGCTATTTCGCCGAAATGCGCGCTATCGAATCGGCTGCCCATCGGCGCCTCAAAGAGCTTTTTGACTACCGCAATCTCGATAGCGACATAGTGGATTTGCCAATCGAGGGTGATCTATTCGACACAGAAAAATGGGTCGTATGGGGTCTCGATCGTCAACAACTCGCTCTCACAGCCGCAATCGCGGGCGCTGGAACGGGTGCTGCGTTCGATGTTACCACCGGCGGCAGCAGTTTGCTGCTTGGGGCGACCACCGGGGCTTTGCTCGCAGGAGGCGGCGCGTGGTTTGGCGCCGATAAAATTGCCCGTTTTAAAGTCATGGGGCTGCCTCTCGGTGGTTTTGAGGCGAGGCACGGACCTAGTGCTAACCGTAATTTTCCCTATGTCGTTACGGGTAGGTTCGTAGGGCTGTTGGAGGCTTTACAAAACAGAACGCATGCGCGGCGTGACATTCTGACAATTACCGATTCTACCCTTCAAGACAAAATCGACGCGTTGCAAAGTCACGAACGTAAAGCGCTCACCGCTGCGTTTCACCGTCTGAGCTCACAGAAAGTGGTGGATAATTTACCCGACTCTCTCCGTCCGCTACTCGAGGGAATGTCGTAAACGGCATTCAGTTAGCAAGAGTGGCGCGCATCGCAGCTTAGGCTTCACAGCACCGCCACAGATTTAATCTGCGCCCAAACCTCAGAGCCTGCTGCTAAACCGAGGTGCTCCGCTGAGCGGCGCGTAATTCGTGAGAGCAGCAGCTCAGCGCTATCCCAGTGAAAGCCTGATTGCGCATTCATTTGCTTCTCTCCATCGGGCGCCGCAGTAGATTTTGGACCCAGGCGAAGTTTGACCAGCACCGTGCCCTGAGAATGGCCTGCAGAAACATCGACAACAGTTGCCGGCAAGGCGTTTAGAATACTCGTGTCTTGGTGCCGCGAAAGGGTAAGACTCACATCGCGCGCATCGATTCGAACGCGCAGCTTTGTCCCAACAGGCTGAGAATTATCGGCCAGCAGCAACTCGCCACCGTCGAAACCGACCGTCATAAGCGCCCACTGCTCCTCACGCGAAACGATAGTCGACTCCAGCACGACGCCGGCGTCGTCTCGTTGCATTGGGGAGTCCAACGCGGTCAGCACGTCGGCGAGGCTTCCATTGGCAACGGCGCGTCCTTGATCCAACACGACCACCCAATCGGCTAGGCGAGAGAGCTCATCAATGGAATGCGTAACATAGATTATAGGGATCTCGAGTTCGGCTCGGAGTTTCTCTAAATAAGGCAGGATTTCGCGCTTGCGCTGAGCATCTAGTGAGGCCAAGGGCTCATCCATCAAGAGGAGTTTGGGCTGGCTAAACAGGGCGCGGGCGATCGCTACGCGCTGCTTTTCGCCGCCAGAGAGTTGATGTGGTTTTCGTTGCATCAGTGTTTCAATGCCCAACAATTCAATCAGCTCTTGGTTGCTCAATGACCGACTTGAGGAACTCTCCGAACCTGCCCTCGACTGCGCATAGCGAAGATTGCCTGCAACCGTTAAATGCTCAAGCAAACTGGCTTCTTGAAAGACGTATCCAATCGGTCTCTCATGGGTTGGCACAAACTCACCCTCTCCCTGCCAGCGATGACCGTCGACACTTAGCGAGCCTATCTGCGCGTGCGCAAGCCCTGCAAGGCAGCGAAGGAGCGTTGTTTTCCCAGAACCAGATTGCCCGTATAGAATGGTCACACCCTTGGCGGGCAGAGACAGCGCTACGTCGAGGAGAAATGCTTCATGACGAAGTGTAAAACAGGCATTGATTACCCCTTTTGAATGAGTAGTCATGTGCTAGACCCTCGGCCCAAAACTCGTGCTCGAGCGCCGGTTAAAGGTATAGAGAGAAAACAATACGACGAAGCTAAAAAAGAGCAACCCACCAGACAACCAGTGTGCCTGGGCATAGTCTAATGCTTCGACGTGATCATAGAGCTGCACCGACACGACGCGAGTCACGCCGGGAATGTTGCCGCCTATCATCAAAACAACGCCAAACTCACCGACCGTATGCGCGAACCCCAAAATCGCAGCGGTGATAAACCCCGGTCTCGCGAGGGGCAGTGCCACAGTGAAAAACCTATCCCAAGGGCCTGCTCGGAGCGTCGCTGCAACCTCAAAAGGTCTCTCGCCGATCGCCTCGAACGCATTCTGTAGGGGTTGCACAACAAACGGCAGCGAATAAAAACAAGACGCCACAACAAGCCCCCAAAAGGTAAAGGGTAACGTGCCAATACCGAGTGCTTGCGTCACCGCGCCGATAGGCCCGTTGGGTCCCATAGTGAGCAGTAGATAAAATCCGAGCACAGTGGGCGGCAGGACCAAGGGCAATGCGACGATCGCAGCAATAGCGCCTTTAAACCATACGCGCGTTTGAGCAAGCCACCAGGCGATAGGCGTACCGACAAGCAGAAGAAGCAGCGTCACTGTCGCAGCGAGCCTGAGGGTTAGCCAAATCGCCGCTAGGTTTTCATCCATCCTGTTTCTCTCCAGACCGAGCAGCAGCGACTGCGTCGCTCTCCAGCGAGTAGCCATAGTTGGCCAGAATACCGATTGCCTCCGCGCTCATCAAAAACTGCATAAACTCCTGCGCAGCGGTGTTGTTAAGCCCTCGATTGAGAAGCACCGCGTCTTGCGCGATGGGATCATACAAGTGCTGCGGCACCCGCCAAAGAGAGCCTCGAATGCGTCCTTCATCATTCATCACCTGAGATAAAGCCACGAAACCCAATTCGGCATTGCCCGTTGTCACGAACTGATAAGCCTGAGAGATGTTCTCACCCGTCACCTGTTTTGGTGCTAGCGCTTCGGTAAGTGTAAGCCTGTCGATGACCTGCTGCGCCGCCAATCCGTAGGGTGCAAGCCGCGGATTCGCCTGCGCGAGGCGAGAGAAATTTCCTGCTCGGAGCGTTTGCGCATCGATGAGCACTCCCTCTTTCGACGCCCATAGGGCTAACGCACCGTAGGCATAAGTTCGCTTCGAATCTTCATCGGCGAGCCCCGCTTCGATTAGTAACGCGGGTTTTTCGGTATCCGCCGAAAGAAATAAATCGAACGGCGCGCCGTTGATAATCTGTGCATATAGTTTGCCCGATGAGCCCTGAGACAACCGCACGGAGTGGCCAGTTTCTAGCTCAAAGGCGCTCACGATTGCGCGTGCGGGCGCAGAGAAATTCGAAGCAACGGCGATGAGCGCCTGCTCGGCGAGACAGCTCACGGGCGCAAGAACCAAAAGCAACACTGCTTGCATGAACTGTAACGAAAAACGCCTCATATTCATTGCTCGAAAATAGGAGGCGTCAGTTTAGAGTGATTAGATCCGGTGGGCAATTACTAGCCCGAAGGCTTTCGGACGAGTAATTGCTCACCGGGATCGGTGTGGTGCTTTAGTCTGGCGCGTTAGCGAGGTCTTCGCGCAGCGTGCGGGTTGCGAGCATGAAGTGGCAAGACGACCAGAACAGCGCAGCAGGAATTAAAAATACCATCGCATAGCGCAGGGACTCGACGCCATAGGTCGGCTCGAGATAATCGCTCAAGAATCCAACTGCGCTTGGTCCCATGCCCAATCCAATCAGGTTAAGAATGAAGAACAAAATAGCCGACGCCATCGCTCTCATTCGAGCACCAACCAGCGCATGCGCTGTGGCGATTGAATTACCGAGATACACGTTGATCAGAAGTCCCGGAATACAAGAGAGAATCAGAGCCGTGTACTTTGCTTCAGTGAGAAACACAGTAATGAAAAAAGGCACACCGATGAAGCCAACGATTGCCGGGACCCACATGTACCAGCGCTTATCACGGGGCGCGAGTTTGTCGGCGATGATGCCACCGCCAAGAATACCGATTGCTCCTAAAAGTCCCGAGGAAAGCGCGAGCCATGTTCCTAATTCACCGGTGCTCATCTCGTGGCTGCGGATAAAGAACGAGGCCTGCCAGTTAACCGTTCCATAGGCAGCAAATGCGTTTAGACCGGCCGCGATGGCCATGTGCCGGAACGATCGGCGACTCCAAAGCAGGCCCAATACGTCACCGAGAGGCGCCACGGCGGTAGTAACTACTCGACCTTCCGATAGGCCGCGGATAGGCTCTCTGAGGGTGTATCGAATGATGATCGCGATGAGAATTCCAGGCGCACCAACGACCGCGAATGCGACTCGCCAACCGAAGAATTCATTTAGCCATCCACCAAAAAGGAAACCGAACAGAATGCCAACGTTCACACCGGTCGAGTATATGGAGATAGCAGTTGCGCGCTTCTCTGGTGGGAATATGTCCGAAATAATCGAGTGTGACGGTGGACTGCCCCCTGCCTCACCAATACCGACGCCAATTCTAGCGAGGAACAGTTGAAGATAGTTTTGTGCCAGACCGCTGATCGCAGTCATGAAGCTCCAAATACCGATGGCATAGGCAACGATGTTGCGCCGGTTACCTTTATCGGCCCAGCGCGCAATCGGAATGCCCGCAGACACATAGAACATTGCAAAGGCAAAGCCGGTGAGCAACCCGAGTTGACCATCCGAAAGGCCAAGATCGAGTTTAATCGCCTCTTGCAAAATCGAGAGCAGCTGCCGATCAATGAAATTGAAACAATAGCCCACGGTCAGTAACCCAAGGGCATAGTTTCGGGTTTTGTTACTCAAATAGGGATTGTCGACTTGAGGTGCAGATTCTGTTGAATCGAGAGGGGTCGAAGGATCGGCCATAGTGAATTCTCTTCTATCTTATTGTTGTTATACCGCTTACGCCGGCGCTATTCAGGTAGCATTTATCAGCGCTCATCCTAACTTGATCGCTTCCAAGTTAAAGGCATGATTAAGTGCGCAGTCTATCCCGACTACTGCTACGTCACCCTTTATATAGCAGATCGAAGCCTAGAAGTGTACTCAGGGAGTGATGCGAGATGGATATCACAGGCGAAACTGCGTCATCGAAATTAGGTGTGGGATTCGGAATGAATTTAGGATCAACAAGAGCAAACAAGAAGAAACAAGAGAGTTGGCGCGCCCAGAGAGATTCGAACTCCCGACCAACTGGTTCGAAGCCAGTTACTCTATCCAGCTGAGCTATGGGCGCGTGGAACTAAGTATAGCCAAGATCTCTCCACCGGTCACCGTCCGTTTGCGCTATTTACTTCTGTTGGATTCAAGACGACAAACACCCTATCCATGATGCTTGCCTCTATGATTTACTCACACCCGAAGCCACTACAGAACCGGATCCAAGAATAATGCTAGAAACCTCGTCGCCGGATAACACCGCAAAACCTCACTTTAGCGCAGGCTATCGGCCTCACCTTCGACGAGCAATCGAAATTTTGGGCTGGATAGTCCTAATTTTATTAATTCTTACCGGTCTCTCCTCAGTTATTAGCCGTGCACTTTTTCTTAATTCCGCCATTGCGATGGCACCTGTAGACCCCCTTCTCGAATTTGGCCCATTCGATAGCCGCTATTACACAAACATAGCGGCGACACTGCTTCATCTTGTCCCGGGTCTTCTCATATTTATTCTAGGGCCGATTCAATTCATACCGAGTCTGCGCAAGCGCAATCTCAAATGGCATCGTATCAGCGGACGGATCTATGTGATCTCTGGATTTATGGGCGCTGTCAGTGGATTCATTATCGGGACTTTAAACCCCTTTATGGGATTCACAGGACAGGGCTTCAACGAAGCAATGGCGACCGCATTTCTCTCCGCTTATGTTTTCTTTTGCTTGATAATGGCGATCTATCACATTCGAAACAGACGCATCGGCCCGCATAGGGAGTGGATGATCAGAGGTTTTGCCTTGATGACAGCTATCGCAACGGAAAGGCTGATGTTAACCGGGTTTCGAGCGGCGCTCGATGTCGATATAGGCATCCTCTTCGGTACCACGTTCTGGATGGCCGCAATTCTCAATCTCGCCATAGCAGAGAGCTGGATAACGCTAACCCGAACGCCCGGCAATGGGGCTACTCATTGGAAAGACCTAGACCGGCGAGCGAAGGCCGCATAGGAAATAATAATGGAACAACTCTCGTCAGTAGAAACGATCGCGACAGTAATACAGCTCGCTGTCGCTCCTGTCTTTTTACTCGCAGGTATCGCTGGGCTTCTCAACGTACTGTCTATTCGTCTTGGGCGCGTTGTCGATCGAGTCCGGGTGGTTGAAACGCGACTGTTCAAAGAGACGCACGACGAACATCGCGCCATGCTGCAGTCTGAAACGAATTCTCTGTGGAATCGCATTCGCTTGGTGGACTGGTCGATTCGTACGTTTGTCGCGGGTGCATTGATTGTCTGCCTCGTGATAGTCGCGCTGTTTCTGAGCGAGCTCTCACATTTCAATCTCTCCGCGGCCATCGCTTTTCTATTCGTCTGCGCGATGGTGCTGGTGATCGTGGGATTATTGCTATTCTTATTCGAGGTGAGCGTCTCGACCAGCAGCATCCGCGAAGGGATCGACTCCATGATAAAAGAGGAACTCGATATTAAGATGGAATCGGTCGATGAGTGATCTAGGCAGCGCGAGCAGCGGCAGTCGCCGCGGCTTTGGCGGTAACACTTGCGTCGAGTCCGCGGAGTGTCTTGCTCAGAAAATAGAATAAGCCCACCACGATCACGAGTAGCACACAGGCGCCAAGAATTGAGTTAGCCGCGCCAACACGATCCGCTGCCAGCGCCATAGGAAATACCCCAATTGGGGTGAGTGCATACGACAGCATCATAAAACTACTCATTCGACCGCGGACGTTGTCGTCGACGAGAAGCTGGATGGCTGCATTGTTAACAGTCTGACTCGCACTCATGCACATGTTAGCCAATAACAAAGGCAACAAAGCAATATAGAAGTTGCTGGTCACGACGAAGATTGCGAGAAATACGCCAAACGCTACCGTGCTCCAGAGCATCAATTTTACCCGCCGCGGCGAGTCGCCTCGTTTGATAATCCAGACCGAGCCGAGAAGACCACCAACTCCCCCAACCGCCATCAGCGTACCCATTCCACTCTCGCCGACGCCCCAAGCCTGCTCGGCGAGCATGACGAGAATGCTTTGAAATGGCATAGCAAGAAACATGGGGACTAATCCGAACAGCAGGCAGAGTAGGACGGGACGGTTAGTTCGGATATAGCTAAAGCCCTGTTTGATGTCGTCGAACAAGCCTTTCTTGACATCGCTCTCACTGCCCGAGCGACTTCGCCCGACGCCAAACATGCAAAGCACTGCCGAGGAATAAAGCACGATTGAGAGCATGTAGGCGCCCTTATAATCGAACTGCGCGACGATGACGCCCATGAGTGCCGGCCCAAACACCCGGCTCAGATTCATCACACCGCCGGCATAGGCCATCGCGCTCTGAAGCTTATCGGGTCCAACGACTGTTGCAGTTATTGCCATGCGGGCGGGCATGATGAACGGAAACGCGCAGCCAGCGACAAATGCGGTACACAGCAAATGCCAGAATTCCAAGTAGCCGGTTAGCATGAGCGTAAGAATGAAGATTTCGTTACTCACAATAAGCGACTGGCCCACTAAAACTAGCTGCCGGCGCTCTACACGATCGGTTATCGCACCGCCGACTATCGAGGCAAAAACCATAGGGATCGCCACGACGAGATTGATATAGGCGAGCGAAGTTGCCGACCCAGTAAGATCCCAAGCAAGCAATGTCCGGGTTAGCATCTGCCCGTTCATTGCGAGAAAAAAGGTCGCATTACCGAGGAAAAGCCAGCGGAACTGCGCGATGGAGAAAACGGCAAACGGGCTTTTGCTTGATTCAGCGTCCGCAGGTGCCGAGCGTGGCTCTGCGTGGTCTTGTTGGCTGTCAGTCGGGGTATTAATTGATGTCACTCCTTCGTGAGCGCGAAGTATAACCACCCGTTGGATTATTACTAGGTTAGCGGGCGATCTGTCGCCAATTGTCGTGATTCCCCGTCACTATTCGTACCAATTAGGGGCTTGCGTGTGAAAATCAGATTGCTTATTCTCAGTGGGCTAAAGCTGCCCTCAAAAAAGCCTTCATTCTGTTTTCACGAGCTGCTGCACACCGATCAGGCTAAGTTCGCTCAAGGGCAACTCAAGGGTAAAGGCCTCTAAGCACAGCATGCACACACATAAACAAAATTAAGCACACGCAGCTAAATTCAGAAAACATTCAGAATATTTAAAAAGACCAAAATTAAGAGATGGGAGAGTCAGAAATGATGACCAGTAAGCGGTTGATTACTTCATTCATGGTAAGCGCAGGTCTACTAGTCGGCAGTGCTGGCGCAACAGCACAGTCAGGAACCGACATCTACGCAGGAGACTGGCCAGATTATCATGGTAATAAAGAGTCTCAGCGCTACTCTCCCCTAGATCAAATAAATGCCGATAATGTAGGCTCACTAGAGATCGCTTGGCGCTTCTCTACCGCAAATTACGGGCCGACTCCCGAATCAAACAGCACCTCGACCCCGCTAGAAATAGATGGCGTGCTCTATGCTACCGTCGGTGCGACGCGAAACGTTGTCGCACTCGATGCAACCACTGGCCAAGTACTTTGGCTCTGGCGCCCGCAAGAAGGCGCACGGTTTGATAAAGCGCCACGCAAAGGCTCGGGCCGAGGACTGTCGTATTATCGCAACGGCGACGAGCGTCGAATCATCTTAGTAACGCCCGGTTTCTTCCTAGTCTCGCTCGATGCGGAAACTGGCATCCCTGACCCCTCCTTCGGCGACAACGGCCGAGTCGACATGTTCGAAGGTCTCCGCCTTGCCGAAAATCGGGACGATATCGATATCGGCTCGTCGATGCCCCCGCTGGTGATGAACGATGTTGTCGTTGTCGGGCCAGCTCACCGCGTCAGCATGCGCCCCCCTTCGAAGGAAAACGTAAAGGGTGATGTCCGAGGCTATTCTGCGAAAACAGGCGAGCATCTCTGGACCTTCCGCACCATTCCACAGCGCGGCGATGTCGGCTACGAAACCTGGATGAACGACGGCGCCGAAATTAGCGGCAACGCCGGCGTTTGGGCGCCGCTGTCGGGCGACGCCGAACTGGGCCTAGTCTATCTTCCGGTCGAATCCGCCACGGGTGACCGCTACGGCGCCGATCGTCCGGGCAACAACCTCTTTGCGAATAGCCTCGTTGCGCTCGATATCGCCACCGGTGAACGCAAATGGCATTACCAGATCATCCATCACGACATTTGGGACTGGGATAACCCCTCGGCGCCAATTCTTGCTGATTTACCTAACGGCAAGAAAGTGATCATGCAGGTAACCAAACAGTCTTACGTGTACACCTTCGACCGCGAAAATGGCGAGCCCATCTGGCCTATCGAAGAGCTTCCAGTGCCGGCGGGCGACGTCCCTGGGGAGTGGTATTCGCCCACTCAGCCTTTCCCAACTAAACCAGCTGGCTTTGACCGACAGGGCTTAACCGAAGATGACCTGATCGACTTCACACCTGAGCTTCGCGAGAAGGCATTGCTAGCTGTAGCTGATTTCCGCCTTAGCCCGAGCCTCTACTCGCCGCCCTCACTCAAAGATGCCCCCGACGGCACTAAGGGTACACTGAGCCTTCCTTCGGCAACCGGTGGTGCCAACTGGGAGGGCAGCGCGATTGACCCAGAAACGGGCATGCTCTACATCCCTTCTCGCACCACTGTCTCCGTTCTCTCTGTAGAGAAGGACGAGGATTCCGACGTGGCATTTAGCCAGTCCTACGGTGTGCGCGTCCCCCGCGTAAATGGCTTGCCCATTGTAAAGCCGCCGTATGGCCGAATCACCGCGATCGATATGAACACGGGGGACCACGCTTGGATGATTGCCAATGCCGACACTCCGGAGCGCATTGCCAACAATCCCGCGCTTGCAGGCGTTGATCTTCCTCGCACGGGCATAGAAACCAAGTCCGGCATCCTCCTGACGAAGACACTGCTGTTCGCAGGCGAGGGCGTTGGCGGAGGGCCTACCCTGCGCGCCCACGACAAGATGACCGGTGAGATAATCGCTGAAATCGAATTACCCAACGCGCAAACAGGCGTGCCAATGACCTACGAGCACAATGGCAAGCAGTATCTGGTCATGGTCGTAAGCGGCGGCGGCACAGCAGCGGAAATCGTTGCCTACGCATTGCCCTAACGGCTGTCCTCACCGACGACCACAAAAGATTTACCGACTTAAGATTTAACTAGGAGTACACAGGATAATGAAAAGCTTTTTAACCCGCGCCGTACTAGCACCCGCCATCCTACTCACCGGAATGAGCGTGCAAGCTGCCGACTGGGTCATCGACAAAGCCGATTCGAAGGTGGTATTCAAATGGACCTATTCTGGGACGCCGTATCAAGGCGAGTTCAGAAATATCTCCGCGACTTTCGACATCGACCCACTCAATCCCACCGAGTGCAAATTTGACGTCACCATTCCAATCATCGATATGGTGATCGACGATGCAGAAACTATGGATTATCTCCTCGACTTAGAATTGTTCGACGTCGACCAGTTTCCGGAGGCAACGTTTAAAGCAGAGAAATGCAGCATAGAAGGCATAGACGCTTTCACATCGGAAGGTACGCTCACCATTCGCGACCAGACGAACCCCATTGCATTCCCCTTTAATCTAAGCGTTGGCATGGAAGACGGCGGTGTGCGTTTTCATTTGACGAGCGAAGTTACGATCAACCGCCTAGAATACGGCGTTGGCCAGGGCTACTGGGCAAGCACAGCCGCAATCCCTAATGAAGTTGTCGTCGAAGTCGACGTGTATGCGGTCAGACAGTAATTAACAGCCGCTCTTTTACATTCTTTACACTCCGTCCCTCTAGTCTAGATCTAGGTCTAAACTAGACGGAAGGAATTATCAGACAAAGGCATCTAATACCGTGAACAAACTATTCAGCTCGACCGCTCAACGCTTCGTAATCCTGCTTGCCTTCACCGGCCTGCTCTCGGCATGTGATCGTATTCTCACGCCCGATTTCGAGACAGATATCCAGGAACTAGGGTCAGGTAACTACACGCTCGACCCAGACCATGCGACGCTCCTTTTCAAAATCAATCACCTCGGGTTCTCGAGCTTTATCGGACGCTTCAATGACTTCGATGCCGCGCTGGATTTTGACCCCGAAAACATTGGTAATTCGTCGTTAGAAGTTATCGTCGATACTGCGTCAATTGACATTAACAACCCTGAGTTCGCCGAAGAGCTCCGCGGAGCCAGCTGGTTCAATACCGAAGCATTCCCTCAGGCTGTGTTCCGAACCACGTCTCTTATTGCGCAAAACGAAAACAACTTCACCTTCGAAGGCGACCTCACTCTGCTGGGTACAACTGCACCGATTCAGATCGAAGTCGACTTCCACGGTGGCGGCAGAAATTTCCTCACGCGTAAAAACACGCTAGGATTTTCAGCTAAAGTTGAGTTCCAGCGATCTGTCTTTGGCCTCGATAACCTAGTCCCCTTCGGCGTCGGAGACGATATTGAGCTAGAGATCCACGTCGAATTCCAAGAAGCCTCTTAACTCCGTCAAAGCCCCCGGCCAATCGGGGGCTTTACCGGCCCTCTCACAGCGTTACTGCCACCCGGCTCTCTTTCTCTCCTTCTCTCCTCCCTGAATTCATTCGACTATTTGTTTGTCAATAAGCCTGTATCGTGGTCGATTGAATGCCCGCATGGGAGTTCGTATGAGAACACGAAAAAGTTCAACGGTTTGTTACGGTGCATTGCTAAAAATAGGCCAGTTGGGCACACTGGCGCCCGCCGCAAATCACCAGCACCCGCGCATCAGGTTTTCCTCTCAATACTGAGGTAAGACGACTCGCGAGGTTGATTGGCATCGAAATCACGCTCGGCATCGTATTGTCCAGGAAGCGTCAGACCAATCCACTGGTTTTATGTCGCATATATGTCCATCTGATGGGTTGCAACCGCATTATGAAAATCACTCCACGCCAGATTCTTGCCACCACCCTCATCTCACTTTCGCTCGCCAGCGGATTTGCGGCAGAAGCCTCTGCGCAGACCGCAAGCGTGGCGCGCGGCAGCGACCTATTCTCCGCAGAGTGTTCTCGGTGCCACGTGCCTTCGCAGTGGGTTGGCGTGCTCAACAACAGCTGGGTGAACAAAAGCGGCGAGGAATTATTCACACAGATTCGCGCAACTATGCCCGCCGAGACACCAGGATCACTCAGCGACGATGAATACTATGATGTCACTGCGTTTATCCTTGCCTCTGCGAATATAACGATCGAGGGCGGCATGATTAGCCATGCGGCGATCAATGCGCTTTCTATTCAGCCAGGCGAATCAGCACCCGCCGCCAGCGCCGCCGACAGCACCACGTGGACTCACTTAAACGGGGACGAACGTGCCAACCGCTATGCGCCCCTCGACCAGATCGATGCGAGTAATGCAGCCGATCTCGAGATCGCATGGAGCGTCGACACCGGTATTTTTGGGCCACGGCCCGAAACCTACAGTGTGACAACGCCGCTGATGGTTGATGGCAAGCTGTTCGCAACCGCTGGCGCCACGCGCAATGTGATTGCCTTGGACGCAGCGACGGGCCAGCTCCTTTGGATGTGGCGCCCGGATGAAGGCAAACGCTTCGATGATGCCCCGCGAAAAGGCTCAGGAAAAGGCTTAAGCTATTTTGATAATGCCGGCGAAGGCGTCATCTTTACCATGACCCCTGGCTACACACTCGTCGCGCTTCACGCTGCAACGGGTAAACCCGTCGAGTCCTTCGGTAAGAATGGGGTTGTCGATCTGCAAGAAGGCTTAAGGTTGGGCCCGGGGCGCGACGATCTCGATATAGGCATCTCGTTCCCTCCTCTAGTCGTCGATGATGTTGTGATCGCTGGTGCGGCGCATCTGGTCGGCATGCGACCCGTTGCGGCGAGCAATGTGAAGGGCGATATTCGCGGCTTCGACGCACGCACAGGCAAATTGCTCTGGACTTTCAAGAGCATTCCCGCAAAAGGCGAGCCTGGCTATGAAACCTGGCTCAACGGCTCCGCTGAATACACTGGTAACGCCGGTGTGTGGACCTCGATGTCGGCTGATAAAACGCGCGGGGTTGTTTATCTGCCCGTCGAGTCTGCAACAGGCGACCGCTATGGTGCGGACCGCCTCGGCTCAAACCTCTACGCGAGCTCGACGGTTGCCGTGGACTACCGAACCGGCGAGAAGAAATGGCACTTCCAGAGCACGCATCACGATATTTGGGATTGGGATACACCTGCCGCGCCGCTCGTAGTCGACCTGCCTAATGGCAAGGAAGCGGTTGTGCAGACTCTCAAGCAGTCACATCTCTTCATGTTCGACCCCGACACGGGGAAACCGATTTTTGCTGTAGAGGAGCGCCCCGTTCCCGCGTCAGACACGCCTGATGAAGTCGCGTTCCCCACTCAGCCATTCCCTGTGCTGCCCGCGCCTTACGATCGTCAGGGCTTTCAGGAAGATGATCTGAACGACATGACGCCTGCAATACTCGAAAAGGCAAAAGAGATCGCATCGAAATACCGCTTCAGCGAACTCTATACGCCGCCGTCGCTTTATCAGCACCCCGCTGATGGCACCCTTGGAACATTGCATCTGCCGTCGTCAACCGGCGGATCGAACTGGGAAGGCGCCGCCTATGACCCAGAGACGGGACTACTCTATGTGCCGTCACGAACGGTCACCAGCGTCCTGTCATTGGTCAACGAACCCGAAGCCTCGTCCATTAAATATATTCAGGGTGGTGCGCGCACACCAACAATCGATGGGCTGCCGATGGTGAAACCACCCTATGGCCGCATAACCGCCATCGACCTCGTGTCAGGTGAACATGTTTGGCAAAGAGTCAATGGCGACACGCCTGACGAGATAAAGAACCATCCCCTACTGAAGGGCGTCAATTTGCCTCCAACGGGCAAGCCCACGCGCTCTGGCATGGTATTAACTAAGTCACTGCTATTTTTTGGGGAAGGCCCAGGCGGCTCGCCCCTACTGCACGCCGTAGATAAAGCGACGGGGGCAACCGTTGCCGAAATCGAACTTCCGGCGAGCGTTACGGGTATGCCGATTACTTACATGCACGAAGGGCGTCAATTTATCGTTATGGCGGTGAGTGACTTCCGAAACCCGGCCAAACTAGTGGCATTAGCGCTGCCTGAGTAAAGACTCATTCTTAGAAAAATTCGGCAGCACCGGCTCGCTGGTCTATCCTCTACACTAGATAGGACGACACGGAGAGCCCTGTATGATTAACCGCTGCTTTTGGTGTAGCGAAGACGCCGAGTATATCGCCTACCACGACACCGAGTGGGGCATCCCTGTCAGGGACGATAGACACCTATTCGAACTACTCTGCCTCGAGGGCCAGCAAGCGGGGCTGAGTTGGCTCGTCGTGCTGCGCAAGCGAGCGCACTATCGCAAGGTGTTTAAAAATTTCGAGATTGCTCCAGTTTCGCGCATGAAAGACAAGACTCTCGAAGCCTTAGTGTCTGATGCCGGACTCATTCGAAACCGCCTAAAACTGTTTTCCATTCGTTCCAATGCGCTTGCCGCACTCGCACTGCAGAAAGAATTCGGCAGCCTCGAATCCTATTTTTGGCGATTTGTAGACAATCATCCTATAGATGGTGGTGGTCGTCATGCGAGCGCCATTCCCGCGCGCACTGCATTGAGTGATGCGCTGTGTAAGGATTTAAAGAAACGAGGCTTTAAGTTTATCGGCAGCACAATTTGCTATGCCTTTCTGCAGGCCGGCGGGTTCGTCAATGATCATACGGGGGACTGCTTTCGCTACAGCGAGCAGCGTGAGGCTAACGGCACGCGCTTGGCTGCGCGCTCGAAGGCGTGCTGAGTCGCTCTCGCTCGTCTTATTCAGAATGGATTATTCGTCGTCTTCGCGCTGCAGCTTTGCATAAGCAATCGAATTGAGTTCGTGCGCGCGCTCGCCAAAAACTATTTTGTGCAAGGTATCTTCGAGAACGTCTTGAAACGTGTCTTTATGTAAATACGCTGCGACATCACCATCCGTTGGATCCAATGCAATCTGCCGCAGATCCCTTCTGTGATCCTCGGTGATAAGCAAGACGGGTGTTGGATAACGGAACGGACTGCGCCGCTCCTCGTTTCGCAGACGAAATAAAAACTGATCCCGGGGCTTTTTGTAACTATTCCAGCCGGTAATCACACAGGCGAGTTTGTTGGTTCCCAGTCCCCAGAACCGATTATATTGTCTAAGCGCCTCAGTCGCGTTGGCCTCGTTATAGGTATTTATCGAGGTATAAAGCCCTGTTCTGCCAATTAGCGCGGCGCATTCGTCGACAAGAGTGTTGTCGATATCGTAGAGCAGAATGACTGGTTTCAACTGAGTTATCGCCTTTGCTGCGAGTGAATCGTGTGAACAGTGTGCACCCTACGAGCGAAAGACTACGCTCGCAGAGATTGGCTCGCGTTCGGTCCGCGTTTTATTCGCAGCGACAGCGTTATCTTCGTAGCCAAAACTTAAGCCAAACAGGATCTTTGTGTCATCCTGTATATCGAAGGCCTCGCGCACCATGTCCGGGTAATTTCGCATGGTTCCCATCGGGCAACTGTGTAAGCCAAACGCGACCATCGTGAGCATTAGACTCTGTGCGTACATTCCTACATCTAGGGCGACTGTCGTGCCGAATGCGGGATTCATCCCCAGGAACGCAATATACGGCGCGTCGAAGAACTCGAAATTACGGACGATCGCCCTCAGCCGACCTTCTTTATCCTCTCTCTCGATGCCCATATTGTTATAGAGTGCCACGGCGCAATCCACTTGGCGCTTGCGATACTCTCCCTCGAACGTGCCGCGATAGGGGTAGTCTGGATTGGGTTCGACGCGATTAAGGGTGTTTTCCACCATTTGTTTCTTTAACTTATCTTTGAGCGCGCCAGAGGCAACAAATACTTTCCAAGGCTGGACGTTGCAGTTAGACGGCGCCATTTGCGCCACTTCGAAAATCCGATTGAGCACGTCGGCCGGCACTTCTTTGTCGAGGTACCCGCGCACAGAACGGCGCGAATAAATTGCCTCGATGACACTCATGTCTGGGTCTATCTCACTATGACGCTGACTCGTTGGATCCGCATTCTCGAGCGCCTTCATGGCATCTATCGAGTCAGCAGTCGCGCTCAATTTCTGGTTTTGGACAATGCTCATAGCACCACTCCTAACTTAATATTCTGCCACCGTCGACATCGACGGTCGTACCAGTGACGAAGCGGTTCTGCATAACGAAGAGTATACCGTCGGCGACCTCCTCAGACGTGCCTGCGCGCGGAATGAGATGACTGGCAGTCATGGCAGCTAGGTTTGCTTCCTTCGCATCACCCATCGCATCAAACATGGCCGTGTCTACGGTGCCGGGTGAGACTACGTTGACACGAATAGGCGCCATCTCGACCGCGAGGCAGCGCACCAGATTCTCAACTGACGCGCCTACACAGCTAAGCGGCGATTGTGCAGGTCGGATTTTGCGAGCGGGAGAACCGCTAACCAAGGTTACCGCGCCATCTGCTGCCAGATAGGGTGCACCGGTTCGAACGACCTTCGCATACCCCCAGAGCTTGTCGTAAGCGGCCTTGAATTGCTCCTCAGTTTGCTCCAAGAAAGGCTTGAGCGTCCGTTCACCGCCCACTGCCGCCGACACTAGATGATCAATAGTGCCGACCTCATCGAAGAGCTTCGTGAGCGCGACTGCATCGTGGGTATCTGCTTGCCGCACTTCGAAAGAACCCTGTGCAATCTGTTTGGCGTTTTCGATATGCTGCGCAGACCTGCCCGCAACCCAGACTCTTGCACCCGCAGCGGTCGCCGCCTTTGCCGCAGCGAGTCCAATACCAGCAGTTCCCCCTATGATGACGACATTCTTTCCCTCAATTGAACTACTTGGCATTCCGCTCTCCTTTCTTTCTAGTTGTCTTAAACGCTTTTGCGGTTTTTTGGTATGCAGAGGCGCGCACTGCAGTCGATGGCATCAACAAAGTGACGACGCATAGTCTTTAGTTGTCCTGGCATAGTCTTTAGAGTGCCTGAATAGTACCATAGCGATCAGAGCAATCTAGGGGGATACCCCCCTCACACAACCCGCTAATTATTGTAAGGAAATCCTATGCAACAGCTCTCGAGTTCGATAATTCGCCTTGGCGCCGTCTGCCTTTTCTCTCTTTCGCTTGCAGCCTGCCAGAGCTGGGTCCAGCTAACCCCCGAAGGCTCGAATGTTAATCTCGTTGGTGATGCTTCTCGCGTTGTTAACTGCACGAGAGTGGGTCGCGCCAACGTACAAACACTGGGCAAAATTGTTGTGGTCGAGCGTGGTGGTCAGCGACTACAGGATGAGCTACTCACGCTCGCGCGCAATGAAGCGGCCGATCTAGGCGGAGACACCGTCGTACCAGAGTCCCTCATTTCAAATGGCGAACAGATTTTTGGTGTGTACCGGTGTGGAAGATAGCAAAATAATCGACCGCAAAAGACCCACTATCAGTTAATACTTTGTTTGCCGATCGAATATATCTCTCTCGAACTCACCTTCCCAGTTAGCTACAGCAGTTGCTACCGACAGGTCGCCGCAAATATTCACCACTGTACGGAGCATGTCGAGTGGTCGGTCGAATGGCAGAATAAAGCCGATAACGATCGCTATTTGCTCAGGCGTGATGCCGATTGCTCCCATTACCGCAGCCATCAGAAAGAGCGATGCGCCGGGCACAGCAGCTGTGCCAATTGATACGAGTGTCGTAGAGCCGGCAACGATCGCATAGTCCGTAAGTGAGAGATCAATGCCAAACGCCTGTGCAGCAAACACCGAGACTATGCCCACGTAGAGCGCCGTGCCATCCATATTGATCGTGGCGCCCAACGGCAAAACTGTCGATGCTACAACTGGCTTAATACCCAAATTATCCTCAGCGACCGACATCGATACCGGCAGCGTTGCGGAGCTTGACGAGGTGGAAAAGGCCACGAGCATTGCGTCCCGCGCGCCCTTGAAGAAAGTGACAGGAGACAAGCCCAGAGTGAGTTTAATGATGCCAATTCCGTGTACGACGATGACATGAATTAAGCAGGCGAGCACTACAGCAAGCGCGAGTGTTAATACGTCTAATAGCGCTGCGACCCCCTGAGTACCGGCTACCGCTGCGATAAGTGCGAACACACCAAATGGCGCCACTTCCATCACCCAATGCGTAATCCGCAGCATCATTTCACTGCTCGATTCCATCAAATCCGCAACGGGCTTACCCTTTTCACCAATCATTAACACACTTACGCCTACCAGCAGGGCAAAGAAGATAATCGCGAGTATATTCCCCTCTGCTAAAGCGGCGATGGGATTAGATGGCACTATACTGAGCAGTCGCTCTGATAGAGGGATGGTCTCCTGCACAGCGGTAGGTGCCGCAGATGACAGATCTACGCCAACACCCGGCTGCAACGCCGCCGCCAAAACAAGACCAATGACAATAGCCGCAAGCGTAGTAAGCATATAGACCGCGAGAGTCTTAGCGCCGAGTGAGCCTAGCTTGGCGGGATCCCCCATCGCCACAACCCCAGACACCAAGGTTACGAAGACGAGCGGCACGACGACCATGCGTATGAGACGCACGAAAAGGTCTCCCAGCCAGCTTATAGTCGACGCGCCCGGGCCCCAGATCATCCCGACAATAACACCAAGAACCAGTGCGAGGAGGATGCGTTTCCAGAGCGCTATAGCGAACCAAGTTTTTAGCATGAGTATCTACCTAATCTTATTTGTCAGTGTTGGCGTTATTATAGGCGATCCACGGTCTCTACAGGGCAGTAAAGGTTCGTGTAGCGATCTTCTACCTTGCTCGCGGATCGTGGAATCTCTACCATAGTGTGCTTGGGCAGCGATCGAATTTTATCGATGGCGAGAAGCGCAGATTTTAAGTTGCTAACTTAGCGCGTTTAAGCGCCGAAATCGATAACGGGAATACGCATGTCAGAGTGGGTCCAGGGAACGGTAATCGAAAACATACATTGGACGCAGAATCTATTCTCCCTGCGCATCAATGCGCCGGTCGACGATTTTAAGGCCGGACAATTCACTAGCTTGGGCCTAGACATAGACGGTGAGCGCACCGCTCGCCCTTACTCTTTCTTGAGTGCTCCTGGCGAGCAGCCAATTGAATTCTTTTTTTACACCGCGACAGACGGCGTGCTCTCCAATGCCATGGTTGCACTCGAAACCGGCGATACAATATTCGTCAAGCGTGAGGCTAACGGTTTTTTCACGCTCGATGAAGTGCCAAGCGCGAAGACACTTTGGTTGTTAGGCACCGGTACGGGTGTTGCGCCTTATTTTTCAATGCTCAAGACAGACGAACCATGGCAGCGTTTCGAACGCGTCGTTCTTGTCCATGCAGTCCGGCAGGAGTCCGATCTCCGCTATCAAGAGCTCATCGAAAAACTCAGGGCAACTCACGGCGACCGCTTTATCTTTCAGGCATTTGTGAGCCGTGAGGAGGTCGAGGGCACAATCAGGGGCCGCATACCAGAAGCGATAAGCAATGGCGAACTAGAGCTAAGTACTGGAATAGAAATCACCGCCGAGGATTCGCAGCTGATGCTCTGCGGTAATCCTGAAATGGTCACCGACACCACGACGGCACTAAAAGCACGCGGCTTAACGAAGAACAGGCGTCGCACACCCGGCCAGATCACAGTGGAAAAATACTGGTGATTACCCTCTAGAATTCTTAATTTTTAGTCTGAGGATTAAGAGTAAATTCCGTATTTTAAATAGAGCGAGATCAGAATTCGTACTCAAGTAAAACCCTGTAGGTGGAGTTTGGGCTCTTATTGCTTAGGCCTGCGATTACACCAACTTCCCAGCTAAGACTCTTGCGAGTACCAACGTTCGCGGAACCGATGAGGACAGGCCCAATACCGACCGTATTTTGTCCCAGATAGAATTCGAGTGCTGGCTCAAATAGCCTTGCATGTCGGTATCTCGCCTGAAGCCCAAATACTGTTTCGAACTCACCCTCGATAGAGTCTCCCCACTCTTGAATCGCGAATAAATTCGCCGTGGTGCTCCATCTGCCAAATTCTTTTTCGATCAAAAGCCCTACCGATAACTCATCTAGATCGCGCTCCACACCATGCTCGATCTCAAAAACAACCCCCCAGTCGGCAGAATATTCCCCTTGTTCCGTCAATTGCCACTTTAGCTCAAATTCAAAAGCACTTAACTCGAAGCCTTTTTGTTGGGTCTTTGAGCCGACTAGCTTGGCTTCTCCAAAGAAAGAGTTCCCCCAAGCCGAGCCAAGAGACAGCTGATGGACTTGCTCAGGTAAAAGATTTGTCACAGGTAAATTCTGAAAGAGAGAACGAAATTCAAGCTCCTTTTCCATCGCGTCTACGTAAGGGTGGTACACCTTGTCAATGACATTTCCATCAGCGTGGGCGATATCAATTTTTGTAAAGCTTAAAAGGAAAACGAAGCTTAATACCCTGACGAAAACACAGAAAATAATGCGCCCCTGAGAGGTACTGACAACATCCCTCATCTAATCAGCCTCTTCTATTATTAGGAAGCCTTGCCGTGCCAGGTCGACCATGCGAGTCGGCTGATGGGGCTTAAAAGAACGATCACAAGTCCAAGCGTATAGGCACCCACTTGCATTATCGAGGGAGTTGCCTCATACCCGATGAGCGCATAAGCCAGTTGCCCCAGAACTGAAGACTCACTAAGCAATCCACCCGTATCCCATGCTGTTGGCGTAAAAGGCAACCAATCAGCTTGATTAAGAAGTAAGATTGTCTGCGCCGCCATATTGCCGGTAGTTAGCGCAAGTAAAAGAACGCACGTCCTCAAAGATCTCTCTTTCGATAACCCCGTCAGGGCGTAATAGAGCAGAACTCCGATGCTGACGCCAATACCCGCACCAACAACTCCACCATAGAAAATAGGAGGACCAGCTTGGCCTTGATTAAGAATTCCTCCGACCAGTTGCATTATCTCAGAGCCTTCTCGCAATATCGCGAGCATGACAACAATTCCCATGCAGAGGGTCAACGCGAGTAACCTATGGCTGACGTCAAAAATTAACTGTTGGGGTGGAAGCAACCAGGCAAATAGAACAAGAAAAAAACAGCTTATCGAGTGAATACTGGCATTGGTAATTTCGAGCCCAACATAGTCGAAGGAATCAGAAATTCGGCTAAAATTGTGCGAATAAGTCCACGCAAGAAGAATTCCGAAGATAATACTTAGGGTAACCCAAATTCGTCGGCGCAGGACACTGTCATTGTTCTCAAGATTGAGATAGCGCACAAACGCGAGAAACAAACTTAAAATTAATGCCGCCTCTAATATCTCCTGCAACACTATTACAACGGCATTGAGAAACATTCTTTACTCCTGAAGCTTATCATTCGACGATCACAACACCCTGGGCTGTCTTCGGAAAAAACTCTCCAAAAAAGAAATACTCACCTTCTTTGAGCGGACCTATAAAGATGACTGTTTGGCTATTACCCGCAATAATTTTTTCACGATTCAACTCAAAACTTTCGAATTCTTCAGGCGTTGGGTCTTCGTTAAATATGCGGATTCTTACTTTTTGATTAGCAGGTATTACAAGTGTGTCAGGAAAAAATAAATGATCTCTTATCCGCAGCTCTATTTCCAACGTCTCCGCTCTAGCCAATTGGGCAATAAAACTGACAGCCACAAGCAGTATGATCACAGATAAAATAATTCCCGTGTTTCTTAACTTAGTAGTAGCAGCCGGCTCACTCATCTTTCTTTCCATTATTCACTGCGCCTTCAATTGTAAACTCGACTATAAACGCCGTTCCGGTATCAAATCTAGAAGACGTAACTTTGACTAGAGCACCATGAAGATCTGCAACGTGTCTGACTATCGCAAGGCCAAGTCCACAGCCCGATACTCCTCCTGTCTGAGCACCGGAGAGACGTGTAAATCGATCGAAAATTCGCGCCCGATCATCGAGCGCTATCCCTTCCCCATCGTCTTCGACAGAGAGTATGACCTTATCGCTGTGCCTCAACAAAGACACCACTATTTGCCCATTCAGGGGCGTATAACGGCTCGCATTAGTCAATAAATTAGTCAGTAGTGTTTCCAGTGCAAAAGGCTCACCGTAGATAGTAAAAATTTCACGCCCTAATTGTTCGTCTCCCTCTATCGCGATCTGCTGATTTTTTCGCTCGAACTCGGGGTAAAGCCTTGCAACGGCATCTTGAGCAATGTCCAACAAATTGACAGGCCTCGCCTTTGCATTAAATTGCTCTGCAGAACTACGATAGAGCGCCAGAAGTTGCTCTATGAGATGCTGCATTCTGTCTATACCTTGTTGCAGTTCACGATAAGCATCGGTCTCAGCATCGACAGTGCTAGCTAGATTATGTAGCTGAATTTTGAGAGCGCTTATGGGTGTACGTAACTCATGTGCCGCGTCAGCAGAAAAGCTTTTCTCACGATCCATGGCAGACCCAAGTCTCGCGACAAAGCCATTTATCGAAGCGACAACTTGATCGAGCTCAAGCCTCGAGTCGCCAAAATCAATCGGTGTAAGATCGTTTGCAGGCTTCGCTTTTAGCACCGACGAGAGCTTTCTCAAGGGAGCAAGCCCTCTACTCACAAAAGCCCAAACCAGAAGACCAACGAGCGGGATACCTAGCAGTAGAGGGCCGACCGACTGAAGCACCACATTCTCAGCGAGCACAAACCTCAGGTCCATACGCTCAGCGATGAACACCCATTTCTCATGTACTTGGTCGAATCTCGCAAGCGTACGCCAACGATAGCTATTAAAATTAGCGTAGTCATAGCCGTCGGCAAATTCGTGTAAAGCCACGCTCGGTGCGTTTGCTGAGGCTGCTAATAATTTATCGTTCTGCCATACCTGAAAGGCTAGATCGTCACCAAGTTGGAGTGACCTCAGTCGCTCATCACTCACATCTAAATTTGATACTAACAATGCGAGATCGAGCATTTGATTATCAAAAAGCGCATCAGCCTCGCGCATGCTTGACTGATAGCCTTGAACAGCAGCGACAAAATTAAACAGTGTCAGAAGCGAAACGATGCTCGTCGCGAGGAATACACGAATTGACCTCACTTTAACGAACTCTGGGCGGCGACGTCATCTTGCTCTACTTTGTAGCCAACACCACGAATAGTTTTAATAAAGTCATTGCCTAGCTTTTTCCGAAGATGATGTATATGTACTTCAATGGCGTTGCTACTGACCTCCTCACCCCAAGAGTAAAGCCGCTGTTCAAGCACCGCACGCGTTTGCACTCTACCTGCATTCTCGAGGAGTGTTTTGAGTAGCATATACTCCCGACGAGCTAACTCGAGTGATGCTCCGTGTAGACTAACAGTCTGCTTAAGCGTATCTAGAATAACCCCGCCAACGGTAATCTCGGAGGTCTTAATGCTAGCCAGTCGCCTTTCTAAAACCCTCAGCCTTGCGAGAAGTTCGCTCATCTCGAAAGGTTTTGCGAGATAATCATCCGCGCCACTATCGAGACCCGCGACTTTATCTTCGACGCTATCACGGGCAGTCAACAACAATACAGGTAACTCGGTATCGCTCCTCCTAAGCTGTTTTAATACGCTTATACCATCAATATCTGGAAGACCAATGTCAAGCACGACGATGTCCGGGCGCTCAGTTTGAATCGCCGTCAACGCAGACTCACCTTTATCAACGTGATTCACTGAGTAGCCAGATTTCTGCAGGGCCTGCCGTAGGCTAGATGCTAAGGGCCTGTCGTCTTCTACGAGTAAAAGCTGCATCTCATGATCATCTTAGGTCCAATAATGTGTTTATCGCGCTGCCTGAACAGCGCTAAGGGCAACCGCTATTTCTGCTTGGCGACCCTTATCAGCTATATCGCGACCGGGCCGAGGAGGAGCCGCCTGAGCACGCAAATAGTATTCTTCGGCCTTCGCATATTCTTTTTTATCAGCTAGGAAGTTTGCGTAAAAAAAGTTATTGTCAATTCCGGTAGGATTATTGTCGACACCTTTACGTAGAAGTTGCTCTGCTTTCTTAGAATCTCCGAAGCCGATAGGCCAGCCGGGGACAGAGTGATAAAGAATACCCAAGCTCGTGTAGGCAGAGCTATCGAGAGCCTCAGCATCGATCTTCATTGCAGCCTCGAATTCGGCTTTAGCCGCCTTTGCCAAACCCAAAGCACCAAGGCCACCTTTGGCACCTGCATAGCTTGACTTAACTATGGCGCTCCAAATCAAGAGCTCTGCACTTTCCTCATTTGATTCAATAAACGTTTCTGACTCGGCGACAAGTTGTTCGAATGCTGACAGCTGTTCGTCACCCTCTAGCAAGTAATTAATTTCCGCCCAACGGAGTTCGATGTATTCAACGTCCTCTGTGACGTCAGCAAGAGCGCTTCCTGTCAACGCAAGCAAGGCTATAAGATTTATCAGGAAATATCTGATCATTGTATGTATCTCCATCAGAAGCTAAAAGAATATAATCCGGTCTCAGCGTCTCGCATAGTGCTTAATTTTACCCAGATTCTTGGTGAGCGCCGATCCGACTAGACTGGGGAATAAGGCATTGATTCTTACGAAGAGCTTCTCCGGCCAACCGAGATATTGCAAAACTGAATTATCTCTGAGCATGGTCATTATTTGATCGGCTACTAGTTCGGGAGCATCAGACTTGTTACCTAGCTCCGTGTTTAGCGCATTCACTCTGTCGTCATTTAAACTAGTTTTTGTCGCTCTTGGCGCTATATATGCCACGCGAACCGGAGTATCGGCAAGCTCTCGAGAAAGGGATTCTGTAAAACGCATAAGACCAGCCTTGGTCGCACAATAAGCGGTAAATCCTGGATGGCCAATGCTGCCGAAAATCGATCCGACATTAAGTATCACTGCTTCTTCTCGACTCGTCAGCTCATCGAGCAGAAGGCGAGTAAGCAACATTGGTGCGGTGAGATTTATCGCAATCATCTTTTCAAGAAGCCCTACTTCTTGCTGTGAGAACAAAGCAAAGTCGAGGATACCAGCCAAATTGACTATGCCATCTATCCCACCTGCTTCGCTGCATGCGCTGACTATTGCATCGCGCCCCTGTTCAGAGGAGATATCAGCGCAAACGGTTACATGATTACCACCTAATTCGGCCTTTAGATCGGCGAGTTTATCGGAAAGATAACAGCTAAGCACAACACAGGCTCCTGCCATGTCCAGCCTTTGCGCGACTAACCTCCCTATGCCGCCGGTTGCACCAGTCAGCAATATCGTCTTACCTTTCAAATCCATACTGGATCTCCTTTTGCCGCCTAAGCTAATCGCTACGCAACACTCGGGACGCCATGCTCTGTAGTCAGGGAGCGAAATATGTCACCGTAGAGTTTGTAGAACACTTTGCACGAGTGAATTATCGCTTCTTGATCTTCGCTACAATCCACTTTATTCATTAAATTTTCGAAAAAAGCCACATGATCCTTATCGAGGGAGCCATGTGAGATAAGATAACTAAATGCGTTAGGGGGTAAGTTCAACGTCGACTTTACGGCCCCAGCAACCTTATCGGCGAGATTTATACTCGTGCCCTCCAATACATGCACCATGCCGAAGAAGCCCATAGGGTTATTACGGTGGATCGTATCGTAGGCATAGGCGACCATGAGCTCGGTCGCGATTGAAGGACGACTGTTACGCACGAACTCCTTGTCATAACCGCAGGCCGCAATGTCGTTAAGCACCCATTCCTGATGGCCTGTTTCCTCTTCTATATATTCCGCGATAGCCACTCGCACCCATTCTTTTTTTTCTGGAAGGCGAGAGCCAGCCGCCATCATCAAGGGCACCGTGTGCTTCACATGATGATAGGCCTGTGTGAGGAACGCGATATAGTGATCACGAGTAATCTCGCTCCTAAAGACCAATTCAATTATCGGTGCTGAGAGTAAATGCTGACGCTCTGCTTCCGTTTGTCGTACTAATTCGTCAAAAAATGACATCTCCACCTCTCCTATTGATCGGCGCCTCGCGCTGTAAAAACTTCATTTCCTACTCATAGAGATTTTCTATCTCTTCTGCAAAGCGAGAGGCAATTGCGTCTCTTCGTAGCCGTCCGTTATCTGTCATGAGCGCTGGATCTTGTTGAAGTGACTCTGTCAAAAGATGCCATGCTCGAATCTGTGCGTAATCCGGGAGACCTTCATTAACCTTTGCAATCCATTCGCCTAACTGAGAATTCATCCCAGATTCATCCGAAGCTAGGTCTTTTCTCGGCATTACTAAGGCAACGCAGTAAGGCTTAGCATCACCAAGCAAAATTACTTCCTTAATTATCGGATTCGCCAGCAGTTCGCTCTCGACCCACTCCGGTGAAATATTGCGACCATAACTCGATATTAATAAGTTTTTCTTGCGTCCTTCTATGTGAAGGAATCCAGCGTCATCGAAAAAGCCTAGATCACCGGTTGCTATGCGTTCTGGATACCAGCTTGCAGGCTCATTAACGTAACCGAGCATCGAATTACCATAGACAACGATCTCTCCTTGTTCGATGGTAACTTCCAACCCAAGCAAAGGACGCCCACAGCTACCCGTCGAATATGCTTCTAGAGCATTAAGACTCACAACCGATGCACACTCAGACAAGCCATAACCCTCGAAAACAGGAATGCCAGCATGATGTGCTGCTTTCAATAGCTTTTTTGATACTTTACCACCGCCAACCGCGACGAAACGCAACGAAGGAGGCGCCTCCCAGCCTTGTGAAATAGCGCTTATTAGGAACTGCAAAAGCTGAGGGATAAGAATCATCGATTGAGGCTGGATCAGACTGATTGATTGAAGAAGTTTTTGTGGGTCAGCCAAGATACTGCCACGGAAACCTAATTCTTCCTGCGAAGGGATTACCACCTCACCCCCAACAAAAAGTGGTGCATACAATCCCGCTACATTCTCGAGCAGCGTACTAAGAGGCAATACACAAAGATGTCTTGGGGTCTCAATCGCAACTACATTTGCCAAAGTTTTTGCCTGACGTAATAATTGCGAATGACTCAAGCAAACGCCCTTCGGCGTGCCGGTGGAGCCCGATGTGAAAGTTATCTTGCCAGTGCCTTCGGGCAATTGAAGATCATGATTAGAGTCGTCAGATTCTTGCTGCAGAAAGAAATCGATACCCGCAGCAGTGCCAACAAGACTGTCGATTCTAGCTCCCGGGAACACGGAGTCATTACCCACAGCAACGGCCTGAAGCGCGCAGGTTTCAACTAGATGATCTCGCTGTTTATCCGAAAAAAATGTTGGAATCGGGACAACGCAAACACCACCGATAAGGCAAGCGAGATCAACTGTAACCCAGCCTAGGCTATTGCCAGCAAATAGACCAATGCGCGTAAGATTAGCGTCTTTTAATTTGGCAGCAAGAGTTCGAGCATCCGCAAAAAGTTCGCTCCCGCTTACCGAATTGCTGCCATCGCTCAGGACAGAATTATCCGAGAAGTCGAATTTCATCGCGCCAATTGCCTGCTGGGCTCTGCATTCTTTGCTAGTCGATAAGTCATGGCTGCAATCTCGCCCACATAATGTTGTCGTATCGATGCAAACTGCGCTCTTTTTCGAATACTCTCATTAGCGCTAATCAGCGGGGCAACAACGACGCGCGGCTGATACTGATAATAGCTTCCCCAAAGCTTTCGCTCAGTCTCATCAAGGGATGAGTCATCAGCATGGCCTAACACGCAATACTCCAATCCTAACCGCTGCAAACTGTTAAGTAGCGGCCCCGTTCCAGTAAACACCATCCATTGAATCCCTAACTCCTCGAGAACCGAGGCAAGAACTATGTAGAGCAATCTGCTCGAACCGATATGTTCACCGCAGAAACTTGATCCTGCGAGGTTGCCCACCTCGGCGATCTGCGCCCGTGTAATTGATATCCCACTGCATTCACTAACAAGCGTCTCAATCGATGCGGGGAGATAACGTTCTAAGAATAAGGGGCACTTATCTTCCGCGAGAGCGATACCAGCGCAGGCAGAAATAGCGCCTTGCTGACTCATGGACAGAAGCCATGGCATGTATTCGCTGTGCTGAGCGCCATAACTTTTGAAGAATTGTTGATCAATAAATCTTTCGGTCGCCTCACGGCCTATTTGTCCAGCAGAAAATAGAGAGAAGGCTGGCAGTTCCACACTACGCGTTGACGAGAGTGCGGCTTGGGTTTTCGATGTAATTGACTGTGCAGAATGTGGCTGTTCAGGCAGAGTATAAGCTGAGTGTTGCTGATCCATTAGGGTGCCCGTTACATTTACGATGGCACTCAAACTAACAGTGTTTTCTTAAAGAAATCTTAAGATTTGCTAAATCAGATCAATAATTCGCGGGCGGCTGACGAATGGCACCGCTTGCCTCGAGAGTCAGACCGATATCGACCAATCGCTGCTCCTGAAAACTTGGCGCGTAAAAGGTTATCCCAACCGGCTGCCCGGACTCTCTGTAGCCTGCTGGTATGGTCAACGCCGGGTAGTTAGCAAAGGCACCCGCGCTCGCACCGCTATTATTAATGCGCACGAGGGCATCAAGATTATGCTGCGAAAAAAGGCCGTTAAGATACCCTCCTACCTCACTAACAACAAGCTGCTTGAGGCGAGCTATCTCTCCTGCACCCGCCTGCGCATCTGACTGAAAAAAAGATTCAAAGTCGACCATTTGATCGACAAGCGCCTGTCCGTAAGGCGCACGCTCACTTCGATTTTCAAGGTTGTAGGCCTGGAGGTCTCTCAGAGTTTGGATGGCAACCCCGTCGCTTGCGAATTGCTTCAGGTATTCAGCGAGGTCTCGCACCATTTCCGCGCCCATAAACTGTACCTCCTCGTACAGATCAGGCGGGGAAAACTCAACAGGCACAACTACCGCTCCCGCTTCCTCGAGTTTGGCCACTGCCGCTACGATTAGTGGCTCGGAAGCCAGCGCCACTGGAAAGCCAAGCCGCACGCCAGACAAATCGGCATCGCGCACGAGCAATGTTAGGTCTTCGGTAAGGCGAGGCATCGCGGTGTCGGCTCGATCAAAGCCGGTCATTGCATTAAAAAGCGCGACCGCATCGCGCACGGTGCGAGCCATGGGACCAACGGTATCTAAGGTGCTCGAAATTGGCACCACGCCAGTACGACTCAGACTCCCGGTTGTGGGTTTCAACCCGACGAGGGAGTTGGCGCTTGAAGGGGATAGGATCGAGCCCGACGTCTCAGTACCCACTGCAGCGACAGCGAAGCCGCCGGCAATCGCTGCACCGCTGCCGGCGCTCGAACCGCCCGTGTTGAACTCGAGTCGCCCATAGGGGTTGAGCGTCTGTCCTCCGAGCGCACTGTATCCCGAAGGACATCCGGTGCAGAAAAAATAGGCCCACTCGCTTAGATTCGCTTTGCCTAGAATTATGACGCCATTGGCTTTTAGTCGCCCTGTGACGAAGGCATCACGCGAGTAGTTCGCAGCCAGCGCGGCAGCGCCTGCGGTGGTAGGCAAGCCCTCGAACCCGACATTGTCCTTTAGCAAAATGGGTAGACCGAACAGCGAATCCGGCGGGACTGCTTTACCTGCTTTGCGCTCGTCGTCGGCGGCTCTTGCTGCATCTACGGCCAAGGGGTTGAGCGAGATTATCGCGTTCAAATATCGCTCGTCATCAGTCTCGATAGCATGAATGCGCGCGATGAAAAAACGGGTGATTTCTTCATAGCTGAGCGTTCCCTGCGAAACTTGCGATTGTAGCTGTGCTGCGCTCTTTTCAAGCACGAGCTTCTCGAGTCGACGATAGTCATCGGAATCATTAGGCAGGGCCTCGATCACGCTCTCTAGACCCTGCCAGAGCGCACTCTTAGAGCGCAGCGGCGAAGTCAATCGCTGGTAATGCATTCGAGCATTTTCATTGCTCGCAAGTATTGCGAGGTCTCCTTCCTCATCGTAGTCAGCTGACTGTGCGTAAGATAAAGTTGCAGTAGCGAAAAGAGATAGCCTTAATAGCAAGGCAAAAATAAGGTCGCCGACATTACTCCCTCTGAGAATAGTAGTGACTTCACCAACGTTTACCTTAACCCCATTATTCATGCCGCAACGCCTCCACTGGATCCATGTCTGCGGCGCGCATCGACGGATAAATACCGAACACCACACCGATCAGGCCAGAAATAGTAAACGCAAGTATCGGTGCGAGCGGGGTGACAATCGTCGTCATGCCCCAGATTGCAGAAATAATAAAGGGAATAATAACTCCCAGTAAGACGCCGATTAACCCGCCCACGCCAGATAAGATTACTGCCTCGATTAGAAACTGAAGAATAATGTCACGCTTCTTCGCGCCAAGTGCACGTCGAATTCCGATCTCTCGCGTTCGCTCTGTTACGCTCGCGAGCATGATGTTCATAATACCAATACCGCCAACGAGCAACGAGATACCGGCAATGGCGCCCGCAACGATCTGATCTCGCAGCGCACTCTCCTCTGCCTGTCGCAGCAGCGCAAGTGGCACTTCAATTGCATAGTCGATGTCTTTATGTCGACGCGCAAGAATCGAATCGATCACCTCGCCAACCTGAATCACCTGATCCTGTGAGTCGACTTGAATTATCGCCTCGTGTAATTCGACCGTCTCGGACTCTGTGCCGCCAGCAGTTTGTCTTGTTGTTGTTTCGCCGAAACGTGACTTCGAGGAGGTGAATGGAATAAACACGCGACTAGGTGCTGCATTCGAGCTCCCCGCCTGATTCTGCCCCAAGTTCGAATACCCTTCAGCCTCCATGATGCCGACTATATTGTAATAATCACTGTCGATGCGCACGGACTGGCCTAGTGGATTATCGATAGGAAACAAGCCGCGAGCCACCTCATCGCTGAGTACAATAACATTGGCATGATCGCGTACCTCTGATTCACTGAAGAAGCGACCAGCGCGAAGATTGTAGTTGCGCGACACGGGGTAATCGACTGCGGTACCTACAACATCAGAGTTCATTTGGTAGCCGCCGTTCCATAGATTTTTCTTCACAATACGCGAAGGAATTACGTTATTAATCCCTGGTATAGAATCACGTATGGTAGTGATATCGGCAAGAGTAAGACCATAGATAATTGCCTGCGGTGGACCGAACCCCTGACTGCTAGACTGTTCTACCTCAGCCGGTTTTACACTCTTGAGCAGTATATTGCTCGCTCCCAAATCACGGAATTGACGCTGAGCCTCGAAGCTTGCCCCTTCGCTAACCGCAAGCATGGCAATGACTGCCGCAACACCGATTACTATTCCCAGTACTGTCAGCAAAGACCTGAGCCCATGCGAGTAAATACTCTTGATCCCAACCTGAGTAATCTTCTTGAAACGCGTCGCAGTGAATCCGCTCGTCGTACGCACAACATTATTTTTACTCATCGAAGGTGTTGATAGCGCAGCAGCATCGCCGCTTACCTTAGACACGTCGCTCATCACTCTCTACCAGTCCATCGCGGAGGCGCACCCAGCGCGCCGAGCGTTCGGCCAACTCATCGGAGTGAGTGACCATGATGAGGGTCTTCCCTTGCTCGTGGAGCTCATCAAAAAGATCGAGAATTTCGGCACCGGAGCGCGAATCAAGATTTCCGGTGGGCTCGTCAGCGAGAATAATTAATGGGTCCACGGCAAGCGCGCGAGCGATAGCCACCCGCTGCTGCTGCCCGCCCGATAATTCAAAGGGCTTGTGATGAACGCGTGCCTCAAGTCCAACTCTCTTAGCCAAAGACATCGCGATCTCATGGCTTTCGTCTTCGGCGTACCCCTGATAAAAAAGCGGCATCTCGATGTTTTCGAGCACGTTTAATTGCTGAATTAGATTGTATGACTGAAAGATAAAACCCAGGCGTGCACCGCGAACACCAGAAAGTGTATCGTCGGGCATTGTGGACGTATCGTCGGCACCGAGGAAGTAACTGCCGGAGGTTGGCTGATCGAGACAGCCAAGGATATTCATGAGCGTCGATTTACCGCAGCCCGAGGGCCCCATTATGCTCACGTAGTCACCGCGCATGAAGTCGAGACTTATGCCGTGCAGCACCTCAACCGAAAGAGACCCCATCGTGTAAGTCTTGCGGATATCGGTAAGACTCGCTACACAGTCGCGAGCCACGGGCAACGTATCAGGCATCGGGTTGACTGTTCCCCTGACCCTGCTGGGGGGGCAGCAATAGCACCTGCTCGCCCTCCTCTAAACCGGAAACAATTTCGATAAAGGAGTCGGAGAATGACCCGACTTCGATCGGTCGACGCTGTGGTGCCCCGCGACCGGCAACGTAAACAACCCGTTGATCGTCGTAGTACGTCACCGCCTGCACAGGCACATAGACCACGTCCTCGAGACGATCAACAAGTATCTCGACTTCGGCACTCATTCCGGGCCTGAGCCATTCATGGGTTCCGTCTATGTTAATCGTCGTCGGATAGACTTTGAGATCGGGGTTCATGAACGAATTCGCAGAGTCGGCAACCACGGCAACGCGACTTACCGTGCCCGTGAGAGGATCATCGGGGAACGCATCGACCGACACTCGTACTCGTTGGCCAACTGCGACGCGCTGCACAGCTGACTCATGGATATTGACCTTCACGGCCATCTCACGCAGGTCTGGAATGGTCAGAATGGCCTGCCGCTCGGTAACTGTTGCGCCCTCTTGGATCGCTTCTTGGCTGCTGCGTCGCCATCGGCTCGAGTTTTGATCCGCCGCCCCATAAACCACAAGTCCGGGGCGCTGCGCACGAATAGTTGCAAACTCGATCTGCTGATTAACATCGGCGAGCTTTACTTTCTCGAGGTTAAACTTGCGCTCTGCCGAACTAAACCGAGCTTCTTCTTGCGCTTGTTCTGCAACGTTTTCCTTTACCTGTCGCTGATAGCTCATCACCGCATTCTCGAAATCAGACAGTTTCTGCTCGGCCTCTTTCGGAAAGGTGTATTGGATATACAGCTTAAGTTCGGTCTCTTTTTGCTGCATTTTATTATTCGCTTTGTTAAGACTAAGCTCCTCCGCCTCGAGCTCTGTCGGGGTTATAAACCCTCGTTCTTCGAGACGACGCTGGCCTGCAATCCTGTCCTGTGTAAGCAGCAACTCCTCCTGCGCAACTTGAAGCTCGTCTTGCAGGGACCTTAGCTGCTGTTTCGCCTCGCCATCCTCGAGTAAATCAAGATCTGCGAATTTGCTGAAATCAATCTGATTTCGAATAACCATGTAGCCTTCGTCCATTAGAAGATTGGTCGTCGAACTCAGTTCAGTGGAATTTGTATTGGCAGCAAGCAATAACGGGCTATTGGCGTCGCTCTCCCGATTGGCCCCATCGACGCGCGCCTCTTGGCCTGCTCTTTGTCCGGAACCCTGCCCGCGCTGTCTGTCGCCACCGCCTTGAAAACGCTGCATGCGTTCACGCATTTCGGGCGGGATCTCGCCCCCATTTTCTGCCATCGCAGCACGCAGTCGCTCTTGAACCTGCGGCGGCATTGAATCGATATCGAAATCCGCATCTGCCTGAGGCGCCCTTTCCAAGCGTCTTGGCCTTTCTATCACGGTTGGCGACTGCGCAGCGATGCGATCCGCTTCTTCGGCGCGCGCCAAGCGCTCGTCGATCTCTAACTCATCGAGAATTTGGTCGACAATTTTCCCACCCAAGAATTTCTCGAAATCCAGACGCGCAAAACGCATGGCCTGACGCGCATCGTTTAAATCACTCGCGTTCTGATTCAACTGGATTTCGTACTGCGCCCGGCTTTCGATGTAACTCGCCTCGGCAGTTTCTACGGAAATTTCTTGATTTAGCTGCTCATCGATTAACGCAGCAGTATCAAGCTCAACGAGGACAAGGCCCGATTCAACATCCTGCGGGGTGACTCGATAACCCTCTTCGACTATCGAAAGAATTTTTACACCCTCGCGACCTTTTATCTGCGAACGCAGTTCCTGTGACTGCGTTGCCTCGAGTGCGCCCCCTTCGAGCACGGTAATCTCAAGATCGCCCCGTACCGCGGCAAACGTGATAGCACCACTTGCTTCATCATCGCTTCCTGTAAAAATTAGAAATAGGAAGAGGCTTGTACCAACACCCGCAATTAAAAGCTGAGACCTGCGCGATGCAGCGCGCCAGCGCCCGCTTAGGGATGATAACTGCTGCCTAATTGGCGCAGGCAGCTTGCTTTCGAATTTGAGGAGTTGAGCTTTAATCCGGTCCATTGCTGATTTTGCCTCGCTGCCTGCGTTAGCGCCTAGTTTCTGGGTCATAGGGCTTGTCCTTGGATTTCTCCGGTAACACCTTCCTCTAAGCTTCCATCATCACGCACGTATAACAAACCTACATCACGCCAAAACTCGAGCTTCGCGATGTTGTGATTCACTATCGAGCGGGTCAATTCGGTTCTTGCAGCTGTAAGGTCATTCTGCGAATCAACCGTGTCCTGAACATCTCCTAGTCCGAGCTCTGCGCGAAGCTCCGCCTCCTCGACACGCCGCTCGTTTATCTGCACGCTCGTCTGATTAATTTCGAAACTCTTGCGGGCTTCTGTCATTCGGCGCCACGCGTCGATAACATCCAGCTTCACATTATCCGACGCAAGAAGATACGCTCTCCGCGCGGATTCATAATTAATCAACGTGCGTCGGTAGTTATTACGTTCGACACGCCGATCGAGCCCTAAATCGAAATCGAGCCCTGCGCCATACACCGCGTCTTCGAAATCCAACTCGCCTAAATTGCTGTTGCCACTGTCGGGGACAGACACAGCGATTGTAAGATCGACGCCCGGCCGAAGCGCATTGGCTGCGACACGAATTTTACGCGCAGCATCTTGGACTAAGTCGAGCTGGGTATAGAGGTCTAAGCGTGTCTGTAGGGCGAGCTCGACAGCCTCATCGCGGCTTAACTCAGGACTCATCATTCCAGTTTCTGCGATGAGTGTCATCTCTGTCGGGTCTAGAACGATATTGTCGTTCGCGGTGAGTCCCAAGAGCAGCTTAAAGTTATCGAGCGACCGTTTATAGCGAGTAATCGAGGCTGTCCAGCGCAAGTCGAGTTGCAGCGAAGACTGCTCGAGTCGACCTACCTGCAACAGCGTTCGTAGACCCTCCGCTTGAAAGGCGCGCTCGCGCTCGAGCTGAAGATTATTAGCATTTAGTCCCGCAAAGTTATTGATGACAGCCTCGCGATTGAGCAAAACGGAGTAGTACTGCGAAGCAATGTTGACAGCAAATTGTTTTCGGAAACGGGTAAAGCTGCGCAACTGATACAGCAAGTCTCGCTCCGCCTGCATCAAGGTCTCTGCGGCAACTGCCGAACCGGCGCCGCGCAGCAAGGGTTGCGTGATGGAACCAATTAACGCGCTGTTGCGGGCCTCGCCGACATCCCCCGTAAGAAAGCGCGTAAAATTATTGGTCAAATTTAGTGCTATCTCACCACCGCTGCGAAGGAGATAGCGTGCTCCCAAGCCCGTCTGGGCGGTAATGCTCTCGCTCGGTGAACCTGATGCGATTTCGGCCATTCCCGTCAGCGCCTGCATGTCGCTCACAAACTGGTCGCGATAATCCCATTGATAGGCAGCACCGCCGCGCCCATCGAAAATCGGCGTAAACTGATAGCGATCGAGCGTCAGTGCTAACGCTTCCAAATATAGCCGTTCTTTTTGGGCTTGATAGTCATCATTATGCTGAAAGGCCAAGTCAAGCGCGGCGCCTAGCCCAATAATTTTCGCCCCCACCTCGCTGTTTGCCTCAAGGGCCAGAAAGTCGTAGTTCTCTTGATTGGTCGGAAAGCCATCGAGAACTGCCACATCTTCGTCGTCGATGAATATCTGTGCGGTCATCCCGGGTACCAACGGTGACTTCGACTGGATCGCAGCGTAGCTCTGGGAATCTGCACGCCCCTCGTAGGCGTTATTGGTACATGCGCCAAAGAATAGCAGTGCGACGACAGCAGGGAGCAGGCGAGAGGCCCCTAGACTTCGGGAATAACTGCAATATCGGTGTTGTCGCTGTTGATGCATTGTTTAACGTGACCTGAAGAACAGGCGGAGCCAGAACTAGAGGCTTACCAGTGAGCGTGGTTTACTGCTTTGCTCGAAAGTATACGCCTGTCGGGTGGATTCCCGTCTAGTGAAAAACCTGCTGTCACTCTTCGTTACTTTTAGGTTAGGCAGGAAACCTCGTGAGACGCCTGATGTCAGCCTGCCTGGCGCGTAACAGAATCTTTGGGTGCAAGATCGGAGCACCTAAAGGTCTCGGCGAGTAGATGGCCACGATGGCTTACATTTTGACGATGAATACCCTACATTTAGGCATTGCTTGTGCACTTGACCACACCGGGTGTCAAAAATTTTTGCCCTGCCCAAGCAGGGGGTTAACGCACACTTGAGCCCACTTGGCTCCTAACACTTTTAGATAGACGACCTACTGAGGCCGAAAACCATGTTTCTGACGAAATCACGACGCTTGAGCGCTCTCTTTAGCTCTTTGCTAAATACACCCTTGAACCCACGCCGACACGACGCAAGGCTTTTGTTTGCCCTCGGAGGCGCGTTATTCCTTGGTGGATGCGCAGAGCCTAACCAAGAGCAAACGAGCTTTTCAGATTCTGCCCCTGGCTACACGCGCATCGATGAGCGCGACCCCAACGATCCTCTCAACGCCTCAATTTACGAATTAGACAACGGTCTTCGAGTTTATTTGACCGAAAACCATGAGGAACCCCGTTTCTATGCCGAAATCGCGGTTCGCGCCGGCAGTAAACACGACCCCGCCGATGCAACTGGGCTAGCTCACTACCTCGAACACCTCCTCTTCAAAGGCAATCAGCACCTTGGCACGCTAGACTATGAAGCGGAAAAACCGCACCTAGATCGCATCACCGAACTCTACGAAGAGCATTTCAGTACAACTGACGAGACCCGCCGCGCGGAGATCTACGCCGAAATTAACGCCGAGGCACAGGCGGCCGCGCAATACGCGGTGCCCAACGAAATAGATAAGCTCTACAACGCCATGGGCGGCTCGGGGCTTAACGCGCATACTTCTAACGAGGAGACGGTTTACAAAATCGGGCTTCCTTCGAACCGGTTACGGCAATGGGCCGAACTTGAGTCGGACCGTTTCGTAGATCCTGTTTTCAGAATCTTCCACACCGAACTCGAAACCGTATATGAAGAGAAGAATCGCTCGCTCGATAATCGTGGTTTCATTATTTATACCGCGCTCAACGAATTGATGTTTAAAGAACACCCCTATGGCCAGCAGCCGACAATCGGCACAGTCGAACATCTCAAAAACCCCTCTCTGGTTTATATCCAGAATTATTTCGACACCTACTATGTGCCCAACAATATGGGTATTTTCATTAGCGGTGATATCGATACCCAAGAAACGATTGAGCTGATCGCAGAGAAGTTCGGCCGCTGGGAGGCAAAGCCTGTACCTGAGGTGGGTCCTTGGCAAGAGAGGCCGCTGGTCGGCGCCGAGCGCACAACGGTGCAATATCCGGGTGAGGAACAGGTTCAGCTTGCTTTCCGCACAGTGCCCAATGGCCATCCCGACAAAGAAGCGTTGATTCTTGTCGACATGATTCTGGATAACGCCACCGCCGGACTTATCAATCTCAACTTAAACCAGCAGCAGCGCGTGGCCAATGCAGGGTCTTCGCCGCAGTTCATGAACGACTACGGAATGCAGGTCCTCTACGGCGTGCCGAAAGACGGGCAGACCTTGAGCGAGGTTGAATCACTACTTCTAAGCCAGCTTGACCTAATTAAAGCGGGGGAGTTCGACGAGTGGATTATTCCTGCCATTATTAACGACTTTAAAAAGAACCAAAAAGCTAGCCTCGAATTTAACACTTCACGCGTCGCAGTGATGCGTCAATCCTTTATCGAAGGCGCCGAATGGGCGGACTACAGCGCCGAACTAGCGCGCATGGAGAAATTAACCAAGGCCGATGTCGTGACCGTTGCCAATCGATATTTCGGCGACGACTTTGTTGCCGTTCATCAAATTGATGCACAACACACCCTGCCCTCTGTTGCCAAGCCTCAGATCGATCCGGTCACCATCGACCCCTCGCGACAATCTGCTTTCGCCGCCGAAATCCTTGCCATGGAATTCGAACCAATAGAGCCGAGCTTTGTTGAGGCGGACAAAGACTATCGCCGCATAACTTTCGCCGATGGCGTCGAACTGTTCTATGCACCGAATCCACTCAACGACCTATTTTCGCTGTCAATCAGCATAGATGTTGGCACCGAGGAGAACGATAAACTTAGCCTCGCCGCCGCGCTAATGGAAGTCGCCGGCACGGAAGCCCTGAGTAACGAGGCATTGCAGAAAGAGTGGTACCGGCTCGGCAGCAGTTTTAACTTTGGAGCGAGCGAGAACGCCTCGGGCTTCAGCCTGTCTGGTCTCGACGAGCAGTTCGAGGCAAGCCTCGAGTTGATGATGTCGGCGATCAAACAGCCGTTAACCGACGATGAAACGCTCGAGCAGCTTAAATCCATTCTGATCAAATCTCGTCAGGACATGAAAAGTTCGCCGCCCGCGATTGCGCGCGCCCTTAACTTATACAACCGCTATGGCGAAGAGTCGCCGATGTTAGAGTCGCTCACCACCGAAGAAATCAGAGCAACTCAGCTTGATGAACTGCTGTCGCTACCGAGCGATCTGCTCGACTATGAACACACGCTGGCCTACACCGGCTCCATGCCGCTAGAACAGGTCGTCGAGGTGCTTCGCCGTCACCATCCACTCGCCGGGGATCTCAAAAAGCCACCTGCCTATCGTTTCAGAACGGTCCGAGAAATAAGTGCTAACGAAGTTTACGTAGTAGACCAACAGACAGCGCAGGCACAGGTGCGAATCGAGTTTGCCGATGGCGAATACAATGCCGATGACCGCGTGCCCGCCTCGGTTTACACGAGCTATTTTGGTAGCGGCATGTCGAGTGTTGTGTTCCAAGAATTACGCGAAGCCCGCGCCCTCGCCTACTCTGCCTCTGCGCGCTATGGTCAGGGAAGCAGGCTAAAGGATCAGAACCTAATGCTCGGCGCGATAGGCACGCAGACAGACAAGACTGTTGATGCGCTGGACGCGTTTATCGACCTCATCGACAATATGCCCGAGTCGCAGGAGCGCTTCGAAGAGACGGTTACCGCATTACTGAATCGCTATCGCACCTCCAAACTAAGCTTCCGCGAGGTCATTGGTGCTGTGCGCGGCTGGGAGAAATTAGGGCTTGAGGGTGATCCGCGCGCCGAAAGCTACGCACGGCTCCAAGAGCTGGAGTTTGCTGATTTGGTCGCGTTTCAGCGCGAACATGTAAAAGACCGAGCGAAGCTTATTTCCATAGTGGGCGACCTCTCGATAATCGATAAGACGGAACTCGAGCGCTTTGGGTCGGTCAAAGAAGTCGCGATAGACGACCTGTTTGTCGAATAGCGCTGCGTTACGGCCTCACCGTAGCAAAGCGCTCACTCAAAGGTGAACTCGATAACGATGAACGCGCATTCAGACGCTATGGACGCGATTAGTCTAAACGGTATTTCTAAACGCTTCGGCAGCGTTGACGTGTTGCGCAGCCTCGACCTCAATGTTGAGCGCGGCGCAATCCACGGCCTTGTCGGACTCAATGGCTCGGGCAAAACGACGACGCTAGAATGCATTTTAGGCCTACAGCAGTTTCAATCGGGTTGCGCGACGATTCTTGGCTTTGGTCCCAATGAGCTGCATCGTGCAGAAGGCGATATTGTCGCGGTGTTCGACACGCCCTCACTACACGCCCACTTAACTGTCCGCCAGGCATTGACCCATGCAGCACTGCTGCTACCGACGAAAAAACACGCGCAGGGCAGTGCCGCTGAGCCGCAACGTTCGGTCGATGAAGTGATGTCGCTCCTCAGTCTTAGTCGCTACGAATCGTATAAACTTCGCAGCTTATCGCTCGGGAATCGCCGTCGAACCTCTATCGCTCATGCGCTGCTCGGCAATCCTAAACTCGTTTTGCTCGACGAGCCCTTTAATGGGCTAGACGCCGGTGGCGTCGACGAAGTGTTGGCTTTAATCAAAACGCTCAATCGAGACTTTGGCACAAGCTTTTTGCTGTCGAGTCATCAGCTGCCTTATCTACAATCGGTTTGTACCCACCTTTCAATTCTTCATGGTGGTCAAATTGTCGCAAGCGGCTCTCTCGACGACTTACTGCAAAGTAGCGAAGCGAAGCTGATCGTCCGCACACACGAAACCGCGTCAGCACAAGCGTTGCTCCTGCAGCTCGACGGCGTTCGGAGCGTCGTTAGCGAGAACGACGCGCTCACGATTTCACTCGCAGGCGCCAAGCCGGCCGCGGTTAATCAGGCTCTGGTGAGCGCAGGCATTGCGGTAGATGAGCTTGTTCATGTGCGCGCATCGGTAGATACACTGTTTCGCGAACTTACCAGTGGCGCCCCAGAAACCCCACACGCTCGAGTGGCTACGTCGTGAATAGGCTAGCAGCGGCAATCAAGGCCGAATTATTTATCGCGCGCTATTCGCTAGGGGCACGTCTGGTTGTCATCGCGCCTCTGATCCTTGCGTGTATCCAACTTATCATTGCCGCTCTCGGCGACGCGAGTGCAGCAACGCAGCAGGCACTGCTCGGCGCCGAGACGGTGCCCAGCAATGGCTACGGCAACTGGGTGGACTCTTTGGTCACCGGTTTTATTGCACAGAGCCTACTCGTCACCGGTGTGTCGGCGCATAGTTTTGCGGCCGATCGCGATCTCGGGGCACTGCGTCACCAGCTTATTCGACTGTCGAGTCGCACCCAGCTTGTGCTGGTTAAATTTGTACTGCTGCATTTGCTCGCACTGTCTTCGGTGTTGCTTCTGGTTTTAGGGTCATGGCTGCTTAGTTCTGCACTTTGGGAGCTCGGTCCAGTCATCGAAGATGGCTATGAGCTTATCAGCGAAGGCGAAATACTCGACGAGATACATCTTGGACTGCGCCTCGCCCTACTGCCACTCCCTGCGGCAATCGCTTTCGGTGCTTTACTGTCGGTGGTTGCCCAATCAGCAATGCAGTCTTTATCGCTCGCGCTCGGAATAACTCTTGCATTCGACGTCTTTAAAACCTCGCTCGGAGACATTGCAGGCTATGTTTATGCGCGCTTCCAGCCCTCGCTAATCGATGCCTCTTATCTCGGCGATGTCGCACGCCTTGCTCGCGGCTATTCAGATGTTTTAATCGATGAGAGACTCCTAACCCTTAACACTTGGGTCCCATTGCCGGCGTTCGTGCTGTTCCTCGCGCTGAGCCTCTTTGCTGTGAGGACAAAAGCCCTATGAGACTCCTCTTTTTCACTGCTCTATTCTCACTCACGGGTTGCCTTAGTTACGAGCCAGCTAAACTCATTCCAGAACTCACGCTCTCAGCAGAGGAGGTAAGCTTCACCGATGCTGATGCGATCCCACGGCGAAGTGACTTTGGCCTTACCGTGGGTGCTAATGAAAGCGATTCGTTATTCGACTTGGCAACCCTTCCCGGCGTGAGGGTACGAGAAGTTGTCTCGGGTGGCGCCGCCGCAGCCGCTGGTATTCGTACGGGCGATGTGATTCTGCAGATCGATAATTTACCGACTAACCATCCCGATGCCGTTACGAGTCTCGAGGCGACGGCACAGCCGAGAACCTTCGAGTTTACTGTTCGCCGCGACACCACGGTGTTTGCAGCATCGGTGATAGCCGCCCCGGCGAACAGCACTCCGCCGCCGCGGGAGCTGTATCGAGTCGATCCGATCGCGTCAAGGGCTGGATACAAAACGCAGTTACTCACGTTAAACAGCAGCTCATCTCAGCGCAGAGTTGCCGCGGCAACTGTTGTCGATGTTCAGGCCGACAGCCCGCTGCTTGCTGCGGGTATTGGCGCAGGCGATGCGATACTCGCGCTGCAGGGACGCGAGATTAACTCAGCACAGGATCTAATCAACCGGCTAACCCTCGAGCACGAGCTAGGCGATCGCGTGGTGATCGATGTTTACGATGGCGAGTCGGTACTGCGCAAAGACCTTACACTCTGGCACCCCGGCCGCAGAATTAGTCGCGTGTCCCTTGGCCCTCTTTTAAATTATGAAGCGTCCGCGCAGAATGCTAGCAAGTCTTTCACTTTTATTGATCTCTGGCTCTTCTCGGTCTATCAATACGGTCAGATCGGCGGCGAGCGCACGCATCGACTCCTGAGTATTTTTGAGTTTGCGAGCGACTATGGCGAACTCATTGAGGAAGCGCAGCCTTGAATCTTCGCGATAGCATTCGAGCATTCTCGCTCTCGGCAGCGCTTACCGCGGCGGTAGGCATTGCGCCTGGCAGTTTTGCGCAAGGAACAGGCAGCTATGCCGCGTTCTCGCTCGAGCGCGAGGAAAATTGGACGCCGCTAATTACCGAGGATATGAATGGCGATGGCTTACTCGACCTAGTCTATGCAGACTATGATGCGACGCTAGGCAGACAACTCTTGATTCACTACCAGAACGCGAGCGGTGATTTTCCCAGTTCTCCTCAAGTAATCGAAATAAAATCTGAGATCATCGCCATCGGTTTTGGCGACTTGCGAGAGGAACTCGGCACAGAGCTCATTCTGCATGCGGCCAATGGTGTGTTTAGCCTATCGCCTTCCATCGAAGGCTATAGCGGGAATTTGCAGCCCATCATGCGCTTCGACTCGATCGCCACAATCGCTTCGCGAAAACAGGTAGAGTTTCTTCCACCACTTGAGGATCGCAGTGGCGATTCGATTCTCGATCTTCTCCTGCCTACTGAAAAAGGGTTTGCGTTTTTCAAAGGCTCTCGCAGCGGTGAGTTCAAACCCGCCGGCAGTATAGAGACTGTCAATGCCGACTTACTGCGCGCGCGTCGAAACGATCGTGGTGCGGGACTCGATACTAACCTTGGCATCAATGCGACAGAAGGTATCGTAGTAAAGGTCGCGGTCGAACGCCGAAATCCCTTCGATGAATTCGTAAAAACCTGGTCGGGCCAGACAGAGGAAGTCGACTTAGTTAACAGCAGCAACTGGATACCGAATACCGTTTTCGCTGACATCAATGGTGATGCACTTCTTGATCTTGTCTTTATCAATCTAGATTCTGATGCCAATCCGCAGCTCAACGTCGCGCTGCAAGAGGAGGAGGGATTTGCCCCCTCGCCGTCGTGGGTCGCAAGCATGGACGCAGGCGGCGAAATTAGCCTGGCCGATTTTAACGGCGACGGGCGTAGCGATTTGCTCAGACTCTCGGGCAGTGGCGATGACTGGGAGGCACGATTCTACCTAAGCAAAAAGGCAGACAGCCCGTTCGACATGTCAGCGCCGGATCAAGTGATGCGATTTTCAGGCTATGACGTCCGCCTAAACGCGGTGCCTCTGCCTACCGGCGCGATAGCGCTGAGCGTGAGCTATTACACGCTACCCATAATCGATGCCATTCGCAGTGCGAGTATAAATAGGACGCAGCTCCTCTATGCCCCGCTAACCTCAGCACCCGGCGAAACTGGGTCAACAGCCGAGTCTGCCTTGTTCGCGCGCCGACCGTCGAGCCAACTCATCGAGAGCTTTTCGGCGGCGAATGTCAGGGGGCTCTCGGAACAAATGTCTCTGGCGTTCGACATAGATGGCGACGGCGCCAACGATGCGCTCTACATAACCGAGCGCGGCACGCTGGCCGCCAAGCGCGTCGATGATTCGCTGAGTATTGAAACAGACCCCTTCTGGGAATACGTCAGCGATAAAACCGTCTTCGAATTTGACGTACTAAGCCTCAATAACGACAGCACGCCCGACCTCATCCTACGCCACGGCAACTCGATCACCGTGCTCGTCTCGCGAGGGGGCACTCGATGATCTCGCATCTTCGTTTTTTGCAGTGTCATGTGCGTGTTTTCGCAGCCCTGCGCACCCTGTCTTTTGTCGCGGCCTTCGTACTCGTGGTCAGCGGTTTTTCAGGCGGCGTGGCTGGTGCTGATGCACTGAGCTATACCCAAACGCCGTTCAAGTTGCCAATTGAAACCGCGAGCCTCACGACTGTAGACCTGAACGGCGATGGTCAGCTAGACCTCCTCGCTCAACTCGACACTGAGCTCAGACTCTATCTGCAAAGAGACGGAGGCTTCGACTTTGGTACAGACTTCATCTCGCTGCCCTCGGCTGGAAGAGCGCTTGGCTGGGATATCGGTCTTGTGGATGCCGACGGTAAACCGAGCCTGATTACACTCGAGCAAGGAAGCGAGGTTCTCGCCTACCGGCTTAATGAAGCAGCAACCGAATGGCGGGCACCTGAAGTTCTGTTAAGCGGCTTAGCTGCGGCGATCGGATCTGGCGTGCAGCGCCTACACTTTGTGCGCGACGTGAACGGCGATGGCCGCGACGATCTGATATTGCCCGACAGCGACCGGCTCGCACTCTATCTCGCTGCTACTGGGGGATTTCTGCCGCCCCTGCGTATCGATACTCAGGCCAGACTCAACACTACCCTGTTTTCGCCTAACCTCGAAAGGCGAATCGGCCAAGCGCTGAGAATACCTCCGCTGCAGCTGCGCGATGTTAATGGCGATCTCGCTGCAGACCTTATTGTCGATACAGACGAGCGTCTCGCGGTTTTTCTCGCTGACCCGACCGCCGCTAATTACTTCTCAGCCGATCCCAGCTTTGAGTTAGACCGACTCGCCATCGAGGAGAGTCTCGGTGAATTCGATATCGAAACATTGGATTTTGCAAATCTTACCGGCGTACTCGCCTTAACCCATGAAGAGCTGCTCGAAGATATTGATGGCGACGGCATCGAAGATCTCTTGCTCCGAGAGGGTGGCAAGGTCTCCGTTTTCCCGGGCACTCGCGCAGGGATAGACGTCAGCACACCGACGCAGGTGCTGCGCTCCGGGGGCAATGTGCTCACCACGTTCCTGCACGATGAGGACAGCGATGGCAGAAAAGACCTCTGGCTGTGGCGCGTTGAGCCTATTTCGGTTGGCGATATATTCGTCTGGCTCGCCCTGTCCGGAAGCATCTCAGTCGAGGCGTTTGTCTACCGCAATCAAGGTGACGCATTCGCAAGGCGGCCAGCGCGAAAGATCAGCGTCGCGCTAAAATTTCCCTCGGTTATTCGCCTAGCGTCATCGCTACGGCAGATAGCCGAGGACGCGAGGGCCGCCACAGGGACGACCGACACACTCACCGGCGTGGCGCAGCTTGACGGATCTGTCGATAAGCCTATCGTTGTGTCCGGTGATGCGTCTCTCGATACGATACGCGATGATTTGATGCTCCTCGTGGGCAATCGCCTAAGCCTCTATCTGAGCGTTATTGAGGCGGCGCCCGCGCCAACTTTTCTAGGTGCGCTGGGCTATAGTCCCGACCGCGATGACTACGCCATCGACCTTAAAGGAGTCGTCGATGCCGCAATGGTCTCATCCGACCCACTCGATGGCATTAACTCAGCGCCGAATCTCGAGATCGATCTCTCTGCCGTCACCGGCACTGGAGGATTGGTTAGCGCCAGAATCAATCAAGATAACCGCGATGACATTTTCGTGTTTACGGCGATGACCCCAGACGCAATTGAGGGCATACTCTTACTCTCCGATTTAGCAATTTAAGGCTCCTGCAGCCTAGTCAAGAAATCGAGTTTCGCGGCAAGAAAAGAGAAGAGCATGAAAAAAGCAGTCTGGATTGCATTCGGCGCAGCCATCGTCGGTGTCAACGCCGCCGCCGAGGCGGTTGAGTTTTTCACCGATACCGAATTGGTCGCCTATTTCCGCGTCATGCTAATCATGGGCGTCTTGTTCATCACCATGGTCTTCTTGGGAGCCTACGCCCTCGTCTCAGCCGCAGAAGAAGAAAAACCCCTCGCCGGCTCTGTTCACAATACGCTTGGCGCCGATAAAACGGCAGCGGCTGCGAAGAAAATACCCCCGCAGTCCCAAGACGGGGGCACCGGGCGAGACCCCCTAGAACCCGACAAGTAGCGCTTATTACTCAGAGACGCCACCATCCGACGTGATTCCCGATAAGGATTATCGATGCGCAAGACTCTTCTCTCATTCCTATGTACCGCATTGCTTTTGTCTGCCTGCAGCGACGAATTAAACCGCGCGCGGCCTTACATCCTCACCACAGCGACCACTGGCGGCACCTACTATCCCGTTGGCGTAGCACTCGCGACGCTCGCCCATGCGCAGCTCGCAGAGAGCCAAGGGCTCTCGCTCACCGCCATTAGCTCAGCAGGCTCACTCGAAAACGTCAAACTACTGCGCGATAACCAAGCACAGTTC
>JALRKV010000113.1 GCA_023254735.1 Pseudomonadales bacterium
GGCTGCGAGGTCGTTGGCAGGTCTTGCCACGCCACCAACCAACCCGGCGCCTCTTCGTTGCGTTGCAACACACCCCGAAGAAAATTCTCATCAGAATCTGGAAAGTCAGTATCCCACCAGCCACCGCCGCGGCGACCGAACCCGCCTCGACCGGCACCGTGATTCGTATAGCGCCCACGCACCCATTGGAACTCGGTAATCTCATCGCCGTATACCGACAGATCCTCCCCATCAGAGACGAGTTCATCGAATCGCAAATTTTGCGATAATGCGTCGGAAGAAAAAAAGAACAACGCTGCGGCAACACACACGAGTCTCTCATACCTAGTCATTGTTTCCGCTCGCTCCTTCGACCGCGCGCAGGAGAACTTTTTGCGCGCGAACATAGCTCGGTGCGATCTCCAATGCGCTCAGCACATTGCGTTTGGCCAACTCCGTATCGCCATTGTTTAGGTACGCCTCGGCTAGATTGGTTCGCGCCTCGACGGGGTCGTCGACCTCGAGAGTCACAATGACTTCGTTCTCAAGCACCGCCAGCGCGGTGTCGTTCTGCAATGATGCTAGCCGCGCCCGTAGCTCGTGAACTTCGCGGCGATAAGGATCTACCTGAATTGCTCGATCAATAAAATAATCCGCGCGGTCGAAGTTGCCGCTTGCAAACGCTGCTTCGGCTAAAGTCATCGCTGAACTATAGTCGTGCTGCTGATTATCAAGCAGCAAGCTGAGCTGTTCGAGGCGAGCAGCCTCATTGCCTTCTTTCTCATAGATCTGCGCAAGCACAAGCGGTGGACTCGGGTAACCGGTATATTCTGGGAGCATCGCGTAGGCTGTTTCTAAATAGACTTTTGCTTCATCAAAAGCCTCTTCCTTAAACAGCACGATACCCATCTGAAGGTGTGCCTGAAAATCCTTCGGATTAGCTTCGATCCGCGCGCTCATGTGCTGCTTTAGCGACGCATTGTTGTAAAGTTCGGCAAGGATGGCACTCGAATTTTCGCGCACTCCATGACCGTGGCCCTCGCCTTCGTCCGGGGCATCTTCTTTGTGCACGTAGACGTCTATTTCAGCAACTCGCTGCTCAACCCAAGAGAGAAACCCTGCGTCGAATTCCTCGAGTGAAATTGAGAATGCGTCGTTGAATCTCTCAGCGTCTGATTTTATTTCATCGTATTGCAGCACCAGAGAGCGCAAGCCCTCGAAGCCGTATTCCCGCGCTATATAGTCGATGACCAAATAGGATTGGAAATAAGCAAAGCCTAGATCCGCGCTATTCTGTGCTCCGCTAAAGCCTTTATCTAAATCCGCAAACGGCAGGAGTTTACCCTGCTCCCACGCCCTTACTAGGTCGAGTCCTTGGCTCCGCCCCCAGTAGGGCCTCCCCTCGCGCTCTTCCCATACTGATATTCCTTCCGATAACCAGCGCGGCAATTTGTTGCCAGTCATCTGCAGCGTTATCACATGCGCGAACTCGTGCCATACAATCTCCTGCCAGTTAGCCGCCAGGGTGTCAGGCGAGATTAGCGTAATTACCTTGCCAAAACAGATGCCCACAAGCGGACCAATATCGGGTAACCCGACGGAGCGGACGGCGAAGTCCTGCGAGTTCTCAAATACCTGAATGAGTATTGGTCCTTCGGGTTCGAAACCGTATTTTGCTGTCAGCGTGTCCCAACTCTCTTCGAGCAAGGGCTCGAGATAAGGCCACAAAATCTGTCCATCTTTCTCGGATAAATTGACTTTGAAATGCTCGCTTTCGACGGTCACATAGCTGTCGAGCGTGTCGTAAACCTTGAGCATATTAGAGGTCATTACATTGAAAGGATCGTTGTCGAAACCAATCTCTAAATTTTCACGCCCCTCTTCCTCCTCGCCTAAGCGAATAAGGTTGCTCCCAAGAAGCGTGTAGCCTTGCCAATAGCTTGGATCCGATGCGATTGCCTCGCGCGCTAAGGCGACGGCCTCGACGAATCGATACTGACGGCCGAGCGTGTCGGCGACGTCGCCGAGAAACTGTGGATTCGAAGGGCTAAAGGCGTCGACGCGCGCACGAATTTCGGCGAAGTCCTGAGCGCGCTCCTCGAGGGCAGCTTTCGCGCCCAAAAGGCCAAGGCCTTTTAGCGACTCGGGATTCAGTTCGAGTACCCGCTCAATCACGGCAAGTGCCTCTTCTTCCCTGTCGTTCACAAAAAATAGCTGCGCCTGCACCTCGAGCGCTGGAACATAGTTTGGATTAATCGAGAGGGCGCGCTCCAACGCCCCCATGTCGCCGGTAACGCGCGCGATACCCGCAAGTGCCGGTAAATAGCGCGCGTTTATCGTGAGCACATCTTGATAGGAGCGCTGCGCATCCGCTGCATTGTATTTTTCGAGGAAGAGGTCTCCCCACAGGGTCTGTGCTTCGAGATTATTTGGGTCGAGCCGAGTCGCCTCGCTGAAAAGGCTGTTCGCATCATGGTATTCGCCAAGCAGCCAACTTGCTCGCGCGACCATGCCGATATCTTGAGAAGAAAAAACCAACCCATCAGTGTAGCGGTCAAGTGCACGCTGAAGCTGTGCTTTCGCCTCATCGCGTCGACCGACCAATTGCAACGCTTCACCGTTTTTAACGAGAGTGCGAAGCGGTGGCTGATCGAGCCCCGCGTCAATTTGTGAAAATAACGTAAGCGCGCGCGCTGACTCTCCCTGCGCCAATCTCAATTCAGCGAGCTGCGTGGCTATCAATGGAAGATCTGGCGGGGCCGCGTTCGCCAAGGCTCTTTCGCATACCGCGATCGCTTGCACCCTATCGCCCATCATCGCGAATGCCCGACTCGCGCCAACAATACCCTCTTCTAGATCCAACCCCTGCGCACGCATAAATGCGTCACCCGCCGCGGCGTAGGAGCCACGCAGAAACAGCTGCTCTCCTTGCGCGAGAGGAGAGTCGGCACTCATCGCGCTATCGCTCAGGCTCTGTGCGCTCGCAGACGACGTGGCAAATACTACGGCATAGATAATGGCATAGAGGCAGCGTTTTACGTGAGTGTGATTCCGTTTCGCTGTGTCTGCCGAAAGCCTATCAGGGCGCTTGAACATTGAATTGCTCCGTCGTTTTAGCGAGATCAACAAGTAAAGTCTCAAGTTGCAGCCAATAGTCACGTTCCAGGTACTCTGCCTTTCGGCCACGCAGGAGTAACACATTGCGCTCGAGGGTTTGCATCCGTCGTTTCAGCGCTAAGCGTTCGGCCGACAAAGTGTCATCGTCCGCATCGGCGGCATCGATAAACGCAATTTCTGCAAGACTTCCGTCGCTTTGACCAGGCGCCGGCGCAAGCGCAAAGAGGGCATCGCCATTGTCGTCTAGCCCGGCATGCTCGGCAGCGAGCCTGCCTGATTCTTCGTAAAATTCTTCGACGTTATTTTTTGCATAGGTGAATGCCTCGAGCAGTGAGACTCGACTGTTTTTATCGCGATCGGCGCGTCTATCGGCTAATCCCTCGATAAAATAGCGCGGGAAATAGGGATCAAATTTTTCCGATGAAGAGCGTGTGGCGGAAACGACGATGCGTCCCTCTCCTGCCACCTCACGAGCAAGTGCCGTGGAAAAGCCGTAGCTTGCGCTCGTTGTATTAACGAAGATTAGGTCTTGATCGGCAAAATCATCGAACAGGCGGGCAAACTCCACGCCGGTAAGGTCAGGCCCGCGGAGATTGAACTTGGCTTCATCGTCGACACCAGTGCCATGCCCGAGCAGGAAAACAGCGAGCTGGTCACCGGTTTTCAGCTTCTCGCGCAGCCTGCCTAAACTCATAACTATGCCCTGCCTGTCCGAAATTCCATCCGCACGTGAGTCTGCATTGGGTTCGCTCAGCAGAAGCTCTATCCCAGCGCTGCTATAGCCATAATCTTTCGCGAGAATGTCATGCAAAGAAAGGGAAAGTTGGCGGAATTTTGCGTCGTTTTCTTGCCCAACCGTGGCACCGGTCAGGATCATTGCATACTTTGACGTTGTCGATGATTGCGCGAACAACTCTCGTTCGCCCGCACCCTGACCTATGGCGGTCAATGGACCCAAAATGAGTAACGCTAGCGCTTTGCTCAGCAGACGTTTCACTAAGACAGCCCCTTGCTGCGACGCAGCGTCCAGTCTAGGCATAGCAGTAAAATGAGTAAGCCAAGTAACCACGGACTATCCCAAAGGTCGGTCATCACCTCTTTAGAATAGGCGCTCGGCGTGTTGCGAATGGACGAGATAAGCGACGCGGCATTGTCGATCTCGGCGTAGTCGCCACCCGTCGTTTCAGCGATTCTTTGGAGAATGCCCGCGTCGAGTCCAGGATTTGAGTATTCGCGCAGTGAAGGAGTCACGACGAGTGATGCTCTCGCTTCAGTATTTTCAGCGCGCCCCTCTCCGGCGGCGCTTGTCACATCGATTCGCAGATTATTCACTCCAACGTCTTCTGCGAGGAATTCTGCGCTGTAGACACCCTCTCCCTCAATCTGCCACTGCATGGGACTATCGCTGAGCATGCCGAGTGGGTCTTCTCGCTGCAGCCATAGTGTCGCATCATTGTCGGCGTTGTAGCTCGCATCGAGAACCGTTGCTTCGACTCGCACCGTGTCACCGACATTGTAGGATTCCCGATCGAAAGTAAGGGTAATGCGCTCCTTGGCGCCTACTGCAAGCCACCTTAGCAGCTGTCGCCAAAGCTTTTCCTGAGTTTGATCAGCAACGGGTAGCATCATCTGCCAGCGCCACGTGCTTGCGGTTGCAACACTCATGCTTCTGCCGGAACCGTAGCGCTGCGAGACGATAATTGGCAGCGGCTGATTCTGATAGTCGAGACTCGGGTGTTCGAGCAGCACCGAGGCGCCGGGCTTGATCCGTCCACTCACATAGACACCCTGAAGCGGCGGCAATTGCGACCACAAATCCCTATTCGCAGTCTCGTCGGCGGCGAGTCGCAGCAGCGGCGAGATGCGCCCAGCTGCGGTCAACCGAGGAGAAAACAGCGCACCGGTTGGATGATCACCGCGTCGAATGCCTCCCTGCAAAGGTTGTGGCAGTAGCGACTCTTCGACCAAATTTACCGGCGCAATCGAGGCGAGGGGCGTACCGATAAAGCCTTCATCGACGCGTCCCGAGAGCAGAAGCCCTCCCCCGCGCTCAGCGACAAATTCTTCGAGAAGGTTAAGTTGCTCAACATCGAAAAATTCCTGCTCAATGTCGCCGAGAATAATCGCTTCATAATCGAACAGCGCGTCGCGCTCGCGAGGAAAACCATCGCTTAATTCGGTCGGAGACTCTATTCCCTGCCGATAAAATTTCTCTGGCCCGGTGCGGAGATAGGTCGCGAGGCGCAGAGATTTATCCCCACGCACAGCACGCTGAATAAACTTGTACTCATTGCGCGGATGGCCCTCTATGAAAAGTATATCGAGTGCGGGCTTGGGGGTATTATCAACTAAAAACTGATATTCATTATTCTCACGCACTCGTTCCTGATTAGCCTTCGTACGATCGAGCAATTCAGCTTCCAGCCGGTAAACGATTGCTTCTTCGCGCTCCGGATTAAGCTCAATTTCGAAGCGTTGAGTAACATCTCCCGGAGCGAGAATAATCTCACGGCTCGCCACCTCTCGATCATTATCGAAAACACGGAGACGGACTCGCTCGTTGTCGAAACCTGCTTGCACGAGCCGGACCTGAGCTGTAAAAACTGATCCTTCTAAAATAGTTTCAGTCGTTACAACACCCTCGATACCAACATCACTCGGGAGCGTTGGCATTCCCACGCCAAGGGTAAATACCGGTACGCCACTCGCGGCAAATCTGCGAGCTGCAATGGTTGCATCCGTGCCGCTATTGTCAGCGCCGTCGCTAATCAGCAACACGCCGCCCAACGGCAAGCTGCCTAACTGATTATCTACATAGCCTAGCGCATCGCCCACGGCGGTCTTACTGAAGGCTATCGCGGCTTCCTCGTTATCGAAATCGTCGCCAATTGTCGCAAGCTCACTCGCGCGTCGAGTCTCACCACCAAAGCCAAAGAATCGCAATTGATAGTCTTCGGCGAGTGTGTCTAAAAGACCCGTTCGTGTCAGCGAGTCCTCTGCAGCCTCTGTGCGCGTCTGGCCGCCGGGCATATCCGCGATTTTCATACTGGCCGAATTGTCGACAAGCACTGCGAAGAATGTCTCCTGCGGAATGACTTCTTGATCGACCACGACCGGCCTCAACAAACAAGCCATGATAAGCATGAGCACTGCCGATCGGAGAGCGACAAGCCCCAAGCGCCAGCGCAGGCTTAGCGGTCTCGTCGTCTTAGTGTAACCAAACCAGACGAGCGCGATGACGAGCACCGACGCGGCGATAAAGGCCCAAGGCGGGATGCCATAGGCGAAACTGAGTGTGCCAGCGCGCAATGCCTCTAGAAAAGGGGAACCGGGGGACTGCATAACTACCGAACTCCTCCGCTGTCACCCTCTGACAGGGTTCGATAGTACTGCTCAACCAACTCTCGATAGGCGTCTGGAATCGCTTCGTCATCCGCGCTATAGAGCTGCGTCGCCGCGCTCTCTAACTCTGCTTGCGCACGCAGCGCACCCTCGAGCTCAACAATGGGCTGCAGCAGGGCTTGGAGAAGCTCAGGCTGTGCGAGGAATGCTTCGATGTCTTGCCGAGACAGCTGCTGTCTGATCGATCGCGCGGTCCCGACCGCATTGGCGTCGCCGCGCAGAGCCTGCGCGGATCCCCCGCGTTGCTGCGCAAGCTGCTGCGACAGGCTGTCAGCAAGTGCTTGACTACTCTCCAGCTGCTCGCGCATCTGCGCGAGGGAGGGCGCATTTCCATCGGCCGCCGTCTCGCCACGCTGGTTAAATTCGGCAGCCTGTTGGCTGAGGCTTTCGATCTGTTGCCGCAGCTGCTGGGCTTCCCCAGCGACTTGCCGGGTCGAGCTCGCGGAGTCCTGCGTTTGCGACGGATTTAGTTGTGCCAGGCTCTGCGCTAGCTGCTGAATCTGTTCGCCAAGTTCCTGTTCCATATCGATGGCAAGGTTGAGCATGCCATTGCGTAGAACGCGATTGCTCGTCGCCATTTCGTCGCGAATCGGCTTCAAGTCACGGGTCGCTGCCTGAGCCTGAGTGAGCAATGTTCTGTCTTCGCTCTCACCGCGCGTCACAACCGCACGGAGCATGTCCTCGATTTCCTCGATATCGCGCTGCTGTTGGCGCTGCGCTTCAAGAAGCGCCTGCAGAGCTTCATCGCGCCGTGCTTCGCGGCGAGTCTGACCAAGCCCTTGGTTTCTGCTAGCCTCTGCGAGACCTTCCTGCAGCGCCTGCTGATTACGAACAAGCGCCTGCCCGCGCTCACCTAAGCGCCGCGCGATCTGCGACACCGAGCTTTCACCCGCCTCGCTTAGCTCGCGCTGCTGATCACGCAAACTCTCAAGTGCTTTTTGACTTTGCGCCGCGGCAATGGCCGCGCTATCACTCGACGCAGCCTGTTGCATTTGCTCTAGCGCACGCTCAATGGCCGTCTGAGCGCCGGGGTCTCCTGACTGCTCCGATGCTACCTGTTGCGGAGACGACTGGCCCCGCCCCGCCGATTGTCGTTGCTGGTTTTGCTGGCCCTGCTGATTTGGCTGACCTTGCTGAGGTGACTCTGAATTACGTGGAGCAGGCTGCTGGCTCTGGCCATTCTGGGCTAATTCGCGGGCTAGCTTTTCGACATCGGCGGACAACTGTTCCTGCTGCCTGCGCAGGCGCTCAAGCTCTCGACGACGCTGTTCCTCAGCAAGCTCCTGCTCGCGGCGCGCAAGATTTCGCTGCGCGCGAGTCAACGCCTCTTGCCGTCTGGCCAATTCTTCAAGTTTATTGACTTCTTCGGCATTCGTTCCGCCGGCTTGGCTTGCGCTATTTGGAGTCTCGTAGCGGTTTTCCAGCTGCCCCATCTCCATCTCAAAGAGTTCGCGAAGGTCTTCCCGCTCTTGTTGAGCGCCGCCTCCCCCGCCACCGCCGCTATTCTGATTCATGCTTATGTCAGTGCGATTGATATTCGCCTCTGCCTTTAAAACATATTGCAAAGCGAGCTGTTCAGGCTTGAGCGCAGTCGTTATTTGCAGGCTGTCCAGATCGTTGGCCGCTAAGTTCATCTGTTCAATAGCAAGGGAGAGGTTTTCGACGGCGAGATCGTAACTGTCGTCTGAGAAACTCAGGCGCTCAGACAGTCTATCGATTGACATCTTCGCACGGCCCGTTGCCTCGCGCTGACTCTCGGCGATGATCTCTGCGTCGGTCTCGATATCGGCGCTGGAGGAGTCGCGCAGACGATTGCGTAGCTTCCACGTTGCGGCGATGATGTCTTTTTGCACCGAAACTAGCGCACTGCTTTCTCCTCCTCCCTGGCCGCTACCGCCACCCCCACCGCCCTGCTGTTGCGAACGGCGAAATTCTTGATCGGTCGGTATAACTTCGAGGAAGTAAATATCAGACACCACTTCGCTCGGGCCCTTGAGCGCATTATTATCAGCAAGGGTTAAGTAGTAGCTAATAAAATCGCCCGGCTCAACCTTGAGGTCCTCGAGATAGAGCAGTGTCGATCCCTGTGCTGAACGAACCGACTCGGCGGGCAAAAAATCGACCTCTCTATCATCGTCGCCAACCACCGCATAATTGAGAACGAATTCGCCCAATCCATAGTCGTCGCTCGCATCAACCTCGATCACCACCTCCTCGAGTGGCATCACGTCTCTGTCCGCCCCCGGTCTACGCAACGTGAACTGTGGGGGCTGATCCTCAATAGCACGAATGTAGTAATCCAGCGGCGCCTCGCTCTGAAGACCCTGCAAATCCACTGCGGTAATTCGATAAACGCCATCGCCCGCTACGGTGAAACGGGTGGTAGCCTGCAGCCCATCGACATCGAGACTGCCGTTAACATAATCTCTGCCTGTTTCGCTCTCCGCACCTGAGAACTGTATCTCGGCGCGAGTGACAGGTTTGTTAAAGGTAACGGTGAGAGTGACTTCTGTGCCCTCGGCGGCGACGATATCACCGCCATCAGACTCGAGTCTGTCTTCTTGGCCTGTGTATTCTGGAAAGTCCAAGGCGACATCAATCTGTTCAATTTCGGGAAGATCGTACAAATTAATCTGATACTGCCGCGAGGTTTGCTCCTCTGATGCAAGACTCACGAGATAGTTCGAATCTTTGAGCACCGCCGGTAAATAGTAGCTAAAGGTCGCTCCATTTGAATCAGTCGAATCCAAGAGCATCGGATAGTCGCGCCAATTCAAGCGATCATCTTGCAGCCGCAGGGTCAGGGCGCTCGGTTGTGCGTTTTCAACCCTCGCTGTCACGGTCAGCGGCGAGCCTCGCTGCATTTCAATATCACCGGGCTCTACGAGAAGCGAGATCGGCAATGCGGTTGCAGTGATGTCAGCGGTATCCTCGACCGCAAAGGGCCACGCAAGGCGCTGCGCAGCCTGTCTGAGTTGAGCAAACTCCTGAAGCAGCAGCGCCAGTGCCAAGCACGCAGAGAGTCCAGCCGCCAGCGCAATAAAGGATTCACGAGAGGAGCCTGTCCGCTCCACCTGTTGTCTCTGCAGGTCAACATGTGAGCGTGCATCAATGATCAGCTGTTCTACAAAAGCAGGCGAGACCCCGGCCTGCGAGGACTTATTCTCGGCTTGCGAGAATTCGATGGAGGTAAGCAGGCGCTGTTCGAGGTCTGGGAACTTTTCCTCTACATAGAGGGCGAGCGCTTTTTGATCGGCCTGCGCCCGATGGCTTTGACGCCACGCAAGAGAGCAGATAGCAAACAAGAGGGTTGTGCCAGCTGCAGCGACTATCAGAACCGCTGCGGTGGACGAGGCAACATTCGCGACTAGGATGAGGCTAGCGGCGATAACAGCGCAGGCGGCCACCAGTGCGAAGCCAAGTTGCCTCGCGAGTATTAGCCTAGCCTGCCTCTTCTGAAGACCGTGAAGGGTGTCGCGTAGACTGTCGAGATTCGGAGCCGTCATGCGTATCCTGGAAGAGTTAAATGCTATGTCTCTAAAACGCCATGGAGTAACCGTTGGACCTGCTCGCGTCTCCGCTAATCATGGGGCACAAAAAGGTTCCAGCTAATCGCCGTAATTTCACTGCCTTAATAGTCACTACCCGAACTATCCCACTTTCGCCAACCGCTTAGCAAGGATTGGGATGGGGGTACCCCATCTCCCGCGGCCGGTAGAAGGGCGAATCCTCCGGAAATATATGCACTGGCGTTGCTTCCGCCCACTCCAACAGCGCCTCGACGCTGCTAATTTGAGCGATACTCTTTAACGTTTCCTTAGTAGGCTGAGGCAAGACGATCTCCTCGGCTTTTGAGGCGGCGAGCGCCGCTTTTGGCGTTATCCAGCGATGCTCGAGAATTTCGTCATTGTCGACCGCGACGACGGATGAGCGCGGCACCGGGCACATAAAGAACCAAGTACAAAACCGCCGCGGTAGGTGAGGCGGGGTCGTCCAGTGGGCAGTGTGAATAAGCTGACCTTCGCCGATCTCCAGACCAGCCTCCTCCTTCGTCTCTCTCACCGCCGCTCTCAGCGCCGCCCGATACTCCAGTCCGTCAGCGCCCGCAAAGTCCGCCTGATCAACCCGACCTCCGGGAAAGACCCAGTGTCCCCCGTGAAAAACGAGTTTGGAGTTTCTTCTGAGCAGCAAAATCTCAATGGAGTCTGCGGCCTCGCTATCACGGGCTACCACCACTGTTGCGGCCGGGACTGGGGTCATTTCGCTCATTCCTAGGTCTTCCTCAAGGCTCTGGGCCCATGCACTTTGTCGCTTAGCTAAACCTTCATCATACCCAATTTGGCGGAAGATCCCACTCTCTGACCGCGACTTTTGGCTGATGGTTTGCGCCGCCTCGTTCATCCGCATAGAATCGAGCTTCCGGCGGCTTGGGACAAGAGGATCAGGCCCCCCAAGAGGTTCCCTAGGACTCTCGACACAGTTTCCCATCAATAGAAAAACGGAAAAGAAGCTATGACAATTGGATTTGAAGGTCGCGTCGCAATAGTAACCGGCGCAGGCGGAGGCCTAGGTCGACAGCATGCCCTAGAATTAGGTCGCCGCGGGGCCAAAGTGGTCGTCAACGACTTGGGCGGTAGCGTCGATGGCAGCGGCGGTTCGGCGACCGCTGCAGAGCTCGTTGCTCAAGAAATCATCGCCGCAGGCGGCGAAGCGATTGCAAATGGCGCATCGGTCACCGACCTCGCCTCGGTACAAGCGATGGTCGATGAGGTGATGGCAAAATGGGGCCGTATCGACATTCTGGTGAACAACGCCGGCATCCTGCGCGATAAGACTTTCTCAAAGCTCGAACTCGAGAACTGGCACGCGGTAATCGATGTACATCTCACTGGCAGTCTCAATGCGACAAAATGCGTTTGGCCTATCATGGTTGAGCAAGGCTATGGTCGTATCGTCATGACCACCTCGACGAGCGGACTTTTCGGTAATTTTGGTCAGAGCAACTACGGCGCGGCGAAGTTAGGCCTTGTCGGTTTCATGAATACCTTGCGCCTTGAAGGTGCTAAATACGGTGTTTTTACCAATTCGATAGCACCGATAGCAGCGACGCGGATGACAGAAGAACTTCCGGGATTCGAAGACAGCGCCGAAAAACTCGCGCCCGAGTTAGTTACCCCAGCGGTGGTCTATCTCTGCTCAGACAAAGCGCCTAACGGCCGCATCATTCAGGCCGCTGGTGGCCGCTATTATTCTGCTGATGTTCGCGAGAATGAAGGCGTTAATCTCGGCCTTGGCGCAACGGTCGAAGATATCGATGCCAACATCGATACGATCTTAGATATGACCTCAAGCAAGGGAATTCTCGAGCGAACACACCACCGGTAGGTGGCTCGTCAGATGCTCGAACGGCACTTGTTAAACAACTCATAAGTGCACTTTCAAGAGTAGTTGTTAGAGCACGTTGACAGTACAGACTAAACGAAGAACGCCTCCAACAAGCGCGAAAGCCGCGCGAGAAGGAGGCGTTTTTTTATCCGGTGTATCGTACGGGTTACACTTTCTTTTTCTGGTCCGCTAATACGCGCATTATAGAGGCACGCTCATCGAGGCGCGCGATCAGCTCGTTATTGCGTGGCATCTCGGCGGCAACGTCCCAGTCAAGCGCGCGCTTGCAGGCCGTCATCGCGAGGTTCATGCTAAACCTAAAGTAGAAGTCGGCATACGTTAGCTTGTCGCCACATAGATAAGGCGAGAACTTAGCGAGCCGATTGAACGAGGCGAACCCCTTTTCGAGCTGAGGCTTCACTTCTTCCTTCAACTCGACTGTTGCCGGACGCCCAAAGAACACCTCGCCGTACAAACGGCGCGCAGGCAGCTCAATATAGAGCTCGAGGTAGCGGATAATCTCCTGCACCTTGGCCTTCTCGAAAGGGTCTGCCGGGTAGAAGCTCTCGCCCTGCCCCAGGGAGTCAAGATAGTCGATCATCACGCCCGTTTCCGTCAGGAAGCCCTGCTCAGTCTCCATCGCTGGCACTTTACCCATCGGGCTCTTAGCTAAGTAGTCGGACTCTTGATTGGGGAGTACAAGCACCTCCTCGAAGTCCATGCCCTTCTCGAGAAGAACGGTTTTCACCATGTTGTAATAATTACTGAGCGGCATGCCATAGAGTTTGATCGTCACACGTGTCCCCTTCATACTTTGAATTTTATGAGCGTCAGAAATTACTCTGCACGCGCCAAGATTGCAAAACCTATTCATCGAAATTCAAGCGAATCCGCCATGTCCGCCACAGCGAGTCTCCGCATCTTGATATTGTCAGGCTACGATGCAGCCAGTCACCGCCTCTGGCGAGAGAATCTCATGCACCTATTTCCGATGCATGACTGGACGTCGCTGACCCTTCCGCCACGCCATTTTAGTTGGCGCATGCGCGGTAACGCCTTGAGCTTTGCCTTTAATCAGCGACAGGTTCTCAGCAGGCCGTATGACCTATTAATCGCTACATCGATGGTTGATCTGAGCACGCTTCGTGGGTTTATTCCGGCGTTGGCGGAATTGCCGACTCTGCTGTACTTCCATGAGAACCAATTTGCCTATCCCACCCGTGATGCGCAGCGCAATAATGCAGAGACGCAGCTCGTTCCCCTCTACGGCGCGCTTTGTGCTGACTCACTGGTCTTTAACAGTGACTATAATCGCAGCACGTTTCTCGCCGGTGCCAGAGCACTGCTTCGCCGCTTACCAGACCACGTGCCCAAAGGGTTAATGGCGCAGCTCGAAAAGTCCCACGTCGTGCCGGTGCCGGTACTCCCCTCTCCACTCCCTGCCGGACTCCCGACTACATCGCCGACCAAACTCCACTCTATGCCAGTGCGAGAGGAAACATCATTGCGGCAGAGCGCGCCCGCAACGCTCGAGGTCGTATGGAATCATCGCTGGGAATATGACAAAGGACCCGAGAGGCTGCTGGCAGTCGTCAAACGCATCTGCGAGGAGGGGCTCAACTGCCGACTGCATATCGTCGGCCAGCAGTTCAAACAGGCCCCTGAGGAATTCGCGCAGTGTCGGCAATTACTCAAAGCGCATTACAACGCACTGAACCTAGACGAGGGCCACTTCGGTTATCTAGAAAACACTGCGCAATACTATGCCTTGATTAGTGACTGCGACGTCGTCTTATCCACCGCGCTGCATGACTTTCAAGGACTGGCGATCCAAGAGGCTGCGATCGCTGGCTGCTGCCCGCTTGCCCCCGACAACCTCGTCTATCCGGAGTACCTTCCACCGGAGAATCTTTACTCCGTATCACGCGATGACAATCACGCCGCAAACACAGCCGTCGAGAAACTGAAACGCTGGCAAGAGAATAAGGCCAATCGAAAAGCGCTGCCCAAAGTGTCGTTAGTGAAGTTTTTCGGAGAGGACCTCAAAAACCGATACCAGCAACTCTTTGCCGAAACCCTTCAGGCGAAGAATAAGCAGCCCCCGAACCATGCAGACGATCGCAAAAACTAAGAGAAATTTAACCTACTACTCGACGCTCTGCAGCAGCGGGAAGACAACTTTCTGGCCAATCTGAATGCGATTGAAGTCGAGTTCGGGATTGTACTGACGCACAAGCCATAGGGGGGCTGAGTAGCGATTCCGCGCAATCGTGCCAATATTCTCATTGCGTCTTATCGTGTACTCTTCAACGTCGCGAATCCTATATTGCGCGAAAAACTCTCGCTGCAGAGTGGAATGATAATCTTTGCGCCTGCGTTCGAACTCGGGTCGCGATACCTTCGTAAAACCCAATGTGAGTCGCTTTCCAACAATGACAGGATCGCTGTAGGCCATCCCGTTTAATCGCCTCACATCCCAAGCGCGCACAGCAAGCCAATCGGCATAATGGCCCAGCGTCTCTGTCGCCTGTACCTCGATGGAGTCGTCGCTAGCAACCGAATAGTCGGCGGGATCGGCACTCAGCGCCTCGGCGAGTTCGGCATCGCTCTCGACGGGCGTAGTATCGCTCGTGGCCGTTGCCACCTCTTCGGCTACCGCATCGATGTCGACGGCCGCCTCGTCTACCAAAGCTAATTCTCCGGTAAAAGCCTCCGAAGCTTGCATCGCGTCTGCCTGCGAGCCTAGCTCAACAGCCGCAACAGGCGCGCCTCTCTCGATTTCGGATGGCGTCGGAGAAGACTGCGCGATGAAACTGTCAGCGCTGTCCACATCACGCTCGGTTTCATCCTCGACGGCAACGATCTCAACAGCATCAACGAGCGACGCCGGCGCACGCTCGGTAGCCACGAGCTGAGGCTGCGCCGCATAGAGGCCCGGCAGGCGCAGTTCTTGACCGGGATAGATTCGATGCGAGTCTTCGATGCCATTGAGACGCAGCAGTGCCGTTTCGCCTACGGAGAAGCGGCGGGCAATCGTAGAGACTGTATCGCCCCGTGCCACGGTGTAGATGCCATCTGCGGGTGCTCTTTGCGACTGTGCGGCGAGGGATGTCTCGTCCTGCGGCAAAAGGATGCGCTGACCAATTTGGATGCGGTGACTGCTCGTTAACTGGTTCAACGCAACAAGGCGTGATACCGACGTATTAAAACGCCTCGCGATCGCAGACAGGCTGTCCCCTCGCACGACGGTGTAGGCTACATCGGGGGTCTGCACAACAAATTTATAATCGCCATCGATGCTCGCAAGCAGCTCTTGGGGCGTCACTGTGGCATCGCGCAGTTTCATTTTAAAGCCGCGCGGGATTCGCTTTTGACCCTCCCAAACCACGGGTCTGAGTGCGGGATTGTCTGCCTTAAGCTGCGCAAGGCTAATGTTAGCACTGCGGGCGAAAACCTCGGCATCGATGTAGGCGTCGGTCTCAAGCTCGGTGAAATTGGGTGCAGGGTTGTAGTCAACTTTGCCGAAAAAACTCTCTGCGCGCTCTTCGACTTCATTTACCGCAAGAAACTGTGCGTAAAAATTGCGCGAAGCAAAGCCAAATCGCCTGCCTTTGTAGTTAGCAACAATGTCTTCGATATTACTCGACCCCATTTCGCGCACGGCACGCGCTATACCCCCAGCGCCATGATTGTAAGCCGTCAGGGCGAGTGGCCATGTTCCCAAGACTCGATAATTGTATTCGAGCAGGCTCATCGCCGCCTCGGCTGCAATATAAGGGTCCATACGCTCATCGACGATATGGTCGATGCGCATGAATCGCTGTCCGGTCGCGCGTGTGAATTGCCACATTCCGGCGGCGTCGGCTGAAGAATAGGCGCCCGGATTAAACGACGATTCGACATGCGGAAGAACGACGAGTTGTGGAGGCAGATTCTTCGCAGCGATAACTTTCTGGATGTGCTCGCGATAAGCACCGGAGCGGCGCAGGCCAGCGAGAAATCTATTCGACTGGCCGAGTTGCCAGCGAACATTGTCGGAGGCTATCTTTAGCGTTTGATTGCTCACGTTCGCGGGCCAAAGGGCAAGCACCTGCTGCTCCTCAGCCGAAAGGCCGGATCGCTTACCTGTAGACAACACAGTTAAGGCCGCCTTGATCGCTTCACGCTTAGCTTCTATCTGCTTTCTGTCTAGCGGTAGGGCGGTGTAAATAACATCTAGGTGCTCGGCATCGTGAAGAAAGCCGCTCTGGGTATCTACTTCGGTATAGACACGGATCCAGAACTGGACAGCGGGCTCCAAACTCTCAGGGCGAGGAAAGTCGCTCGCATTCTGCGCAAACGCAGGCGTCATAAGCATTGTAAAAAAGAGCAGTATAGCCGCGCGCCAACCTGTCGCTCTTACCGCGTTAGCCGTGTGACCAATTGAATTAGGCAATACGTCTACTCTTCTGTTTAGTGAAAACACACCTTTTGACCAACCGAGGACACGTCTGGACGGGTTTTCACGATTGGCTCATCGACTAGGGGATATCGTCCAACTCCGATCCTTCCTTGATAGGAATCATCAGATCCTCGCGCGTCACATTCATCATGAGAATCACGTTTGAGGCGATGTAGATCGATGAATAGGTACCAACAACAACGCCGATAATGAGCGCGATCGCAAAACCCTGAGTGGATTCACCACCCACTAGCAGTATTGATACCAACACGAGAAGTGTCGTAAATGACGTGATGATAGTTCGCCCAAGCGTTTGATTCAAAGACACATTCACCATGTCCGACGGCGAGCCGCTGCGCAGGCGCCGGAAGTTCTCTCGAATTCTATCCGACACCACGATGGTATCGTTGAGGGAGTAGCCAATAATCGCGAGCATTGCCGCCAAGGTGTTGAGATTGAATTCCATGCCGAAGACAGAGAAAAGTCCCAGTGTGATGATCAAGTCATGCGCGAGGGCAACGACCGCGCCGACAGAAAACTTAAACTGAAAGCGTACGGCGATATAGACCATGATGATGCACAGTGCGACGAGCATGCCCAAGCCACCCTGCTCCGCCAGTTCAGTACCCACTTTCGCACTTACATAGTCGGATCCCTCGAGCGTGATATCCGCAGACGTAGTCGCTGAGAGCAGCGCGGTAATGGTCTCACCAACACGCACGGCTTGGCTTGCCTGATCTGCCTCGGCTACCGACTCGTCGACAGGCAGGATAATGCGAATATCTCGATCAGAGCCGAAGCTTACGACCACCGCATCGCCATAGCCGCCCTCAGCCAGCGCCGAATTAACATCGGCGATCGCAACCGCCTCCGAGAAGTTCAGGCGCACCGACGTGCCGCTTGTAAAATCGAGACCAAAGTCTAAACCTCGCGTGGCGAGTGATCCGAGTGAAATTAGCACCAAGAGAAGCGACCCCATCGCCGCCGCGCGCCGTACACCCATAAAATCGTATTGCTTGCTCAACATAATTTCTTATCCGTAATTGCCAAGGGTGCGCCTTAGTCTTCTGTCACTAGCGCTTCGGTGCGTGGAGGAATCGTGCCGATCGACAGGGATTCAACTTTGCGTCCACCGTAGATCATATTAATCAGAGCACGGGTACCGACAATCGCCGTGAACATAGAGGTGATAATCCCGATCATCAGCGTGATGGCAAAGCCCTTCACTGGCCCCGAACCAATCGTGAACAACACCATCGCGACAAGAAACGTGGTTAAGTTGGCATCGAGAATGGTCGTAAACGCACGATCATAACCGGCATCGATCGCGCGCTGTGGCGACGACCCCTCAGCGATTTCTTCGCGTATGCGGGTGAAGATCAACACATTGGCATCCACCGCCATACCCACTGTGAGCACAATTCCAACGATACCCGGCAGCGTCAGCGTGGCAGGAATTATCGAAGACATCACCGCAAAAATCAGCAGTATGTTCATGACGAGTGCGATGTTCGCAGCCAAGCCAAACACGCGGTAGTAGAACAGCATGAATAGAATCACCAATGCCGCGGCCACCTGAACCCCGCGTATGCCCTGGTCGAGATTCTCCTGTCCCATCGACGGGCCGATGACTGACTGTTCGACAATGGTCATCGGCGCGGCCAGCGAACCAGAGCTAATAAGCAGAGATAAATCATTGGCTTCGCGCGAGGTCAGGCCGGTAATCACAAACTGACGACCGAGCGCCGAATTAATTCGCGCATGACTTATTAGTCGCTTCTCTTCATAAAATTCGACTTCGTCGACCTCATTGCCTTCGTCATCAACAGTCGTGTTGGTGCGCGACTTCGTCTCGATGAGAAGAATGTCCATCAGGCGACCGACATTGTCCCGCGTCACGCGGTTAATCTGATTGCCGCCCTGCGCATCTAGACTGATTTGCACCTGCGGCAGTCCGTTCTGATCAAGCGACGAGCGCACGTTGCTTATGCGATCGCCCTGCAGAATCACATCATTGTTGACGTTAATCGATTGACCCTGATAGTCGAAAGTTTCATAGGTCAGGCTTGAGGCGCTTAACTCGGCCTCTAAATGGAATTCGAGCGTCGCAATGCGTTGCAGAATGCGAATGGCCTGCGCAGGATCCTGCACGCCGGGGAGCTCAACCACTATGCGGTTAGCACCTTGCTGCTGTACAGTAGGCTCGGATACGCCAAGGGCATCGACCCGATTGATTAGCGTAGTACGGTTCGCTTGCAGCGTGTCGCGCTGGATTTGAAGGATGACATCCTCGGTCATACGCATATCGAGCACGAAGAAATCGCCCGACTCGCTATTCTGTAACTGGAGCTCAGGAAAATTTGTAATTAGCGCCGAACGCGCAGCCGATCTATCATCGGAGGTCGCGAAGCGAATTTCGAGGTGTGTGCTATCGACAAGGGTCAGCCCACGCGAACGGATCCGCTCTTCGCGCAGAATAGACCTTACGTTGCTCAGGTTATCTTCCATGCGCCGCTGAATGGCCGCGTCCATGTCGACTTCCATCAGGAAATGAACACCCCCTTGAAGATCGAGGCCGAGATTCATTTTCCCTGCGCCGATAGACTGCATCCAGCTGGGCGTCGTCGGCGCTAGATTCAGGGCGACGATATAGTCAGGGCCAAACGCATTTTCGAGCGCTGTCTTCGCCCGCAGCTGATCCTCCACAGAGTCGAGTCTGACTAGCAGACTCTCATCATTGATCGCCGCACCGAAAAAGTTCAGCTGTGCAGCTTCAAGCGCCGTGGTCGCCCTCTCGATATCAAATTCTGTTAGCGGCGACACCTCGCTACTAATCTGGATAGCCTCATCGTCGGGATAGAGGTTAGGCACCGAATAGAGCAAGCCCCACAGAACGACGAGGAATATTAGCGCGTTCTTCCACGCAGGATATCGATTGAGCATAAGTGGGCTCTGCAGATTGAAAAGTTAACGATTTCAACACGCGTGCGCTAACACACGTAACTTAAAGGCGCGCGCCGAGACTCCTACAGCGCGCCCCTGCGGGTAGACTAGATCTTCGCCAGTGTCCCTTTGGGTAATACTGCAGCGATCGCCGCCTTTTGTATTTTGACCTCGAGGCCGGTGCCAACATCGACAGCGAGATAGTCTTCGCTCACGCGCACCACTTTGCCCAGAAGACCGCCAGAGGTTAGCACCTCGTCGCCTTTGCCTATACTAGCTACCAAATCGCGATGCTCCTTCGCACGCTTAGACTGCGGACGCAGAATCAACAGCCAGAACAGGAGGAACATGCCGCCAAACAAGATGAGATTGAAGGTCAGCGAAGGCTGGCCGGGTTCTTGGGCGTAGGCTACTGGGAACAAAAAATCCATGTACTGAGCTCTCTTTAATGATTGATTTGGTTAGTTATGCGGGGCATTGTCTCACAAATGGAGGCGCCGGAAACGATATCAAGGCTGAGGCTGAGTAGAAACTCTTCTTTGCTGGAATCATTTGACTACTTTAAGGCGCCCAAGTCGGCATTAAGGTCAGCGCTCAAGCGTTGCCCTGAACCTCCCCTGTATCGCCTTCAGTCTGCAGAATCGTCTGCTGCTCCTCGAATCTCGCAACAAAATCCGCTAGCTCCCCACGCGCAATTGCGCCCCGCAGACCCGCCATAAGATCCTGATAATAATGTAGATTATGAATGGTATTAAGCTGCGCGCCCAGCATTTCGCGACACTTATCGAGATGATGCAAATAGGCGCGCGAGAAATTCTGACAGGTATAGCAGCGGCAGTTTTCGTCGAGCGGCTTGGTATCCTGACGGAATCGTTTATTGCGCAGCCTCAGAAGCCCCTTCGAGGTAAAGAGATGTGCGTTGCGCGCATTGCGCGTGGGCATTACGCAGTCAAACATATCGATGCCCTGCGTAACCGCATAAACGATGTCCTGAGGCGTTCCCACGCCCATCAAATAGCGCGGCTTTTCGGCAGGCAGCAACGCGCCGCAGTGCTGTATCACATCGCGCATCTCGTTTTTGGGTTCGCCCACTGAGAGGCCGCCGAGGGCATAGCCATCGAAACCGAGCTCAACAAGACCCGCGAGCGATTCCTCACGCAGGTCGCTGTACATACCGCCCTGAACGATGCCAAAAAGCGCCGAGGTGTGTTCGCCATGCGCCTCCTTACAGCGACCCGCCCAGCGCATCGACAGCTCCATAGACTCTCTAGCCTGCTCGCGAGTTGCGGGGTACGGCGTGCATTCGTCAAACACCATAATGATGTCGGAGCCTAAGGCATGTTGCACGTCGATCGCCGATTCGGGCCCGAGGAAAATTTTGGCGCCGTCGACCGGTGAGCTAAATGTCACGCCTTCCTCGTTGATTTTTCGCATCTCACCCAAGCTGAATACCTGAAACCCTCCGGAGTCAGTGAGAATTGGCCGGTCCCAGCCAATGAAGTCATGGAGGTCGCCATGCGCATTAATCGTCTCGGTGCCCGGCCTTAGCATCAAATGGAAGGTGTTGCCAAGAAGGATGTCGGCACCTGTGCCGCGCACCTGTTCGGGTGTCAGCCCCTTGACTGTCCCATAGGTGCCCACGGGCATAAAAGCAGGCGTTGCGACCTCACCCCGTGGAAACTTCATCTTGCCGGTGCGGGACTTACCGTCGGTCGCGGCGATTTCGAAACTCATGTGGCTCATAACTAACTCGTCTAGCGGCCAACCATGGCCGTGTTATCAATGCATTCGATCGGTTCGCTGCGGCTAGTGCTCTCGCGTCGCGCGGAACTCAATGTCGGGCCAACGCTCTTCCATAAGACTTAAATTTACACGCGTGGGTGCGAGGTAGGTAAGGTAGCCGCCGCCATCGATTGCCAAATTATCGTGCGCTTTTTTGCGGAATTCCGCGAGCTTGCTTACATCCTTGCAATCCACCCAGCGCGCCGACTGCACGGTGATCGGCTCATAGATTGCATCGACTTTGTACTCGTCTTTTAAGCGAAACGCGACGACCTCGAACTGCAGCACACCCACCGCGCCAACGATCAGATCGTTGTTGCGTAGCGGCGCGAACAGCTGCGTAGAACCCTCTTCCGAGAGTTGCTGTAAGCCCTTTTGTAGCGCCTTCATCTTGAGCGGGTCTTTTAGGCGAATCCGTCGGAACAATTCGGGGGCGAAGTGAGGTATCCCAAGAAACTTAAGGTCTTCACCGCCAGTAAAAGTATCGCCTATTTGTATAGTGCCGTGGTTGTGTAGGCCTATGATGTCGCCGGACACAGCGGACTCTGCTTGATCACGATCTCCTGCGAGAAAGGTGACCGCGTCGGCAATTTTTACATCCTTACCAAGGCGCGAGTGGCGCATCTTCATGTTGCGTGAGTACTCGCCAGAACAAAGGCGCATGAAGGCGATTCGATCTCGATGCTTCGGATCCATGTTTGCCTGAATCTTGAAAACAAAGCCAGTGAATTCAGGCTCGACGGCGGCAACCTCGCGGGTCTGGGTTTCGCGGCTCCGCGGCGCAGGAGCATATTCAACGAAGTCATCGAGCATTTCTTTGACACCGAAATTACCCAGAGCAGTGCCGAAATAAACCGGCGTTAACTCGCCACGTAAATAGGCGTCAAGATCGAAGTCATTGCTCGCGCCGCGCACGAGTTCTATTTCGTCTCGGAAATCGTCTCGGTAGCTGCCTAGCAGCGTTTTCGCCGCGTCGCTGTCGATGCCTTCGATCACTTCAACCTCGTGCAGCTGACTTCCCTGCCCGTGTCTGTAAACGTGGATAGTATCTTTATAGAGGTTGTAGACGCCTTTGAACTCTTTGCCCATGCCGAGGGGCCAGTTAATCGGGGCGCACTTAATTTTTAGCACTGTCTCGATCTCATCGAGCACGTCGATCGCCTCGCGAATATCGCGGTCGAGCTTATTCACGAAGGTGAAAATGGGTGTGTCTCGCAGCCTACAAACTTCCATGAGCTTGATAGTTCTCTCTTCGACACCCTTTGCGCCGTCGACGATCATTAACGCCGAATCGACCGCGGTTAAGACACGGTAGGTGTCCTCCGAGAAGTCTTCATGGCCCGGCGTATCGAGGAGATTGACGATGCGGTCTTTGTATGGAAACTGCATAACTGAGGAGGTTACCGAAATTCCACGCTGCTGCTCCATCGCCATCCAGTCGGAGGTCGCATGCTTCTCCGTCTTTTTCCCCTTGACCGACCCTGCGACCTGGATCAGATTGCCCAAAAGGATGAGCTTCTCCGTGATTGTGGTTTTACCTGCGTCAGGGTGCGAGATGATGGCAAAGGTACGCCTTTTGTTAATTTCGTTGGCTAAGTTGCTAACACCCATACCTGATGAATCCTAATTGTGACAATTTCTAGATCAGAGAATCTGCGGTAACTTGGCTTGAAAAGGCTCCGGCCCGCGTGAGGGACGCATGGTATCAAATTACTGACTACAATCCTCGCGCGAGTTCACCTACACTCGGGGCGATTGTTTTCACTCTAAAATCAGTTATACAGGCACCCGCATGGATTTCACCCTGAACGAAGAACAGCGCGCACTCCAAGAATCAGTTCGGCAGTTTGCCCAGCGCGAGCTCCCGGAGCTTGCTCGTGAGATAGAGCGCAATGATGAACCACCAAGCCTCGAGCTGCGAAAACGCTTTGGTGAACTCGGCTATCTAGGCGTCAACTTACCTAGCGAATACGGTGGCGGCGGCCTGTCGCATTTCGATGCGGTGCTCGTACTTGAAGAAATCGCCAAGATTTCCATCGCCGTGGCATTCCCTATTTTCGAATCCTGTTTCGGCCCCACACTCGCCATCGCGCACTTCGGTAGCGACGCGATGAAGCAGCGAGTACTACCGAAAGTCTGCGCCGGCGAGATGGTTGTCGCCGTCTCAATGTCAGAGCCGGAGGCGGGGTCGGCACTAACCGACCTAAAGACTCAGGTACGCCGAGAAGGTGACAAACTCCTACTAAGCGGAAACAAGCGCTGGAGCTCAGGCGCCGGTCATTCCGAGGCCTATGTTGTCTATTGCCGCATGGACGATAGCCCCGGCGCCAAATCTATCGGCGCAGTGCTCGTCGAAAAAGGCAGTGCGGGCTTTACCTTCGGCAAACGCGATCACCATATGGGCTTCCGCGGAGTGTGCAGCGCGGACATGTATTTCGACGATGTTGAAATCAACGAAGCAGATATCCTCGTGCCCGCAGGCGGCTTTGGCAAACTGATGGATGCCTTCGACCTCGAACGCTGTGGTAATACAACGATGTCACTGGCAACCGCACAGTCGGCATTCGACTATGTGTTGGCGTATGTCCAAGAGCGCCGGCAGTTCGGCAAACCACTCGTCGATTTTCAGGGCGTACAAATTCAAATCGCCGAGATGAAGATGAAACTCGAAGCGGCGAGGCTGCTGCTTTATCGCGCCGTTATCAATGCCGAGAGCGGCCTGCCCTCAATTGCAGAGAGCTCCGTTGCGAAATGTTTCGCCAATGAAACCGCACGGGAGGTCACTGGCAAAGCGATGCAGCTAATGGGAGGTTACGGCTACTCAAAAGAATTTCCGCTGGAGCAGAAGCTCAGAGATTCCTGGGGCTGGGGGATTGCGGGCGGCGCCATTGATATCCAGAAGGTGAATATCACCGCCGCACTCGTTGGCCGACGCTTCAATCAACGGGCATAAGCCTAGGCAGATCCTAGTGCAGCACCGCTGCGCTAGGAATCTCTCGCGATTCTGAGTAGTCGGCGTGAAGGATGTCGGCCCTCTGGACTAGGAGCAGATCGTTCGGCAGGAGCTTGTCGTATTCGTCTGCGGCCGAATCTATGGCCTGCACGTCTATTTCCTCGGTCAATACACACACCACGTCGTCATCATCAACATCGACAACAATCGCTTGTTTGAAGCCGACTATCGTATTGAGCGAGGCTTTTGAACCGATATCAAATCGGTACGCCGGAAGCAGCGCGGAGGGCGATCTGAGCAGACCAGTTGAGGTGAATGCCACGCCGAATCCTGCCGCTGCAACAATGTGAATGATCTCGATGACGTCGGGATCTGAAAGATCCACCCTTAACGTTCTCCCCTCTGGCGGAACCGATTCGAGCTCTGCTTTCGGCTTTTTCTGGCTTAGCAGACGCAGGAAGAGGCTAATGTCTTCTTCGTTCCATTCGAGCGTTTCCTCTTGCTCAGAGCGCAAACTGTCGGACGCCAAACTCAGTATCGTGGTTTCAATTGTAAGGTCGGGCACTTCGTTCTCTGGCGGTCGCGGCACCACGAGAGAAACAGAGCAGTAGCCTTCGCTACTCTCAGGACTTAGCCTCCAAAGAAACGGAATGTCGGCGTTGAGTTCGATCATAAAGCGAAGGTGCCTTGCGAGTCTGCCTAGAAATGGATGACGATAAAGTGACCGGTGAGTGCACGAGTGCAGCGATCGCCAAAACCTGACCTTAAGATAACACAAATGCAGGGGGGTATATATCGATCGATAACATGGGATAAGCAAAATCGCAAAAGAGAAAGTTAGCGCCAAGACCTAACCGATTCTAGACATAGTTGCCGTAAGCTATTGTGCTGCAAGCTATTTGCGCAACATGCAAAAGCGCTCATTTTTTCCACAGAAACTGTGGATAACTCTGGGGGTAAAATGGGAAAAGTACTCAGAAGGCGCTAAATTTGCGCTTTTACGCTCAAATTGATTGATTTTTAATCAGCTTATAAATTTTATTTAAATCAATACTTTACACTTAAAGCTCGCCAATTATTTGAGAAAACATCGAAAAAACCAGTGTTTTATGACACGAATGTTGCGCATGTGCATAAAATTACGAGGTTAACGCGCCGTCGACAAAGCATTGACTCGCTACTTACTGATTTATATCAGTTTTTAAGAAAATAGAAACCGTTCGTTCCGACATGCTCGCTGCCGTAGCACTGCAATCACGAAACCGTCTGTGCGACAATGCGCGCAAACCACTCCATCGGCACTGCGGCTATGACGACCCTGCTTCCCTCTAACAACAAATCCACTGCACTTCGTCTCATTGCGCTGGCCGCGCTAGCCGCCATTCTCGCGCTGTTCCTTAGCGCTATTTTTGTCCGCTGGTCGGTGAGCAAGAAGGCCGATGCGCGAACGCTTCTTCTCATTCAGGACGTATTCGCGGCCGATAAGACGTCGAATCTTTTGCTCTTTGCACATCCTGATCTCTTTAACACCACGAGCGAACTCAAGTGGCCGAGTGCTATTTACTCGCAGCGCAGCAGACTAGGCACACTGGCGAGCATCGACGCCCTAAGCAGAACGGTAACACTCCCTCTACTAAATCGCGGAGGGGAAAACACACGCGCGAGTTATGAGGCGCTCGTGACGTTCGAAACAGGCCCCGCAGAAATCAGTATTGACTACGTACTCAGCGACAATGAGTGGCTTGTGACCGAGTTTTCGGTGCTCGCAGGTGCACTGTCACGTTAGCGTTCCAGATGCTCATTTAACCAAGCCCGACTCCAACCACCTGCATAAGCTGGCTGTAGTCGCTGTACCCAGACACTATTTTCTCTATCCCATCTTGGCGCATGGTTCGCATGCCATCCTTAGCCGCCCGATCGCGCAGCTCATCAAGGCCTGCGCGCCTGTTGATTAGGTTCCGCAGCCGACTCCCGCAAACCAGCATTTCGTGAATCGCTAGCCGCCCCTTATACCCCGTCCCGCCGCATTCGGTGCAGCCAACTGCCCTGCACAGCTCCCACTCCCTGGTCTCAAGGCCATGCTCAACAAACGCATCCTCGCCATAGAAATGACGCAGTCGCTGCTTCTCCGCCTCGTCTGCTTCATAGGGCTGCTTGCACTTTGCACACAGAGTTCGCATGAGCCGCTGCGCCAAAACACCGAGCAGCGCATCGGAGAAATTGATCGGATCCAGACCGAGATCCAACAGCCGCGTAATGGTTTCGGCCGCCGAATTGGTGTGAAGCGTCGACAGCACGAGATGTCCAGTAAGCGATGCTTCAATGCCAATGTTGGCCGTTTCCCTGTCTCTCATTTCACCGATCAAGATGACGTCCGGGTCTGCTCTGAGAAAGGCCCGCATCGCCATGGCGAACGTAAAATTGATCTTCGATTGAACCTGCACTTGCTGCAGCCCGTCTTGCGTTATCTCTACGGGGTCCTCGGCGGTCCAAATTTTCCTTTCAGGCACATTAAGCTTGCTCAGCACCGCGTGCAGGGTGGTCGTTTTCCCAGAGCCCGTTGGACCGACCACGAGGAAAAGCCCATGGGGCTGGGTCGCAATTGTCATGATTGCGCGCTGATTTGCGAGACTCAAACTCAAATTCTCGAGCTGCATGGGCGTTCCCGGCGTCAACAACCGCATCACCGCGCTTTCACCGTAGACGGTTGGAAGCGTCGCAACACGCATTTCGACGGTGCGACCGGCAAGCTTCAACTTACATTTGCCATCTTGAGGAAGCCGCCTTTCAGCAATATTTAAGCGCGATATCACCTTGACCCGGGCGATCGCGGCCGAACAGTGTTCCTGGGGTATCTCCAATAAGCGGCGGCAAAGTCCATCGACGCGAATTCGCACAGTCCCGGGCTCACCTTCTCGGCTCGGTTCGATATGAATATCGGACGCGCCGAGCCTGTCAGCTTCGGCGATTATGCGATTGATGAGCTGAATCATGCCCGATGCTTCGGCGCCATAGTCGTCTTCGTCTTCACTCTCTGGCAGCACAGCCCTGCTCTGGGACGCGAGAACTGAGAACAGGTCATCGAAGCCGGTGGGGGCATCTGTAGTCGAACCATCACGTAAAAAGAGCAGAATATCTTCAGGCAACCCTACTCTTAAGGTGCAGTGCTGCACATTAAGGACGCTGTGGATCTCCCTCACCCGCTGGTGATCAAAAGGATCGTCAATAAGAATCACTGCAGTGCTTCTATCTCCGCCGACGGGAAGCCAGAGATTTTTGCGTAAATAGCTTCGGCTAATGTTGGTTAATAAAGAGGATGGCAGCGTTAGCTTGGGGTCATAGGCCATATACGGCACGCGGTAATACCTTTCCAGCGACTGCCCAATCCTAGCAGCGGAAAGGCCGTAACACTCCATGAGCACCTTTGCCAGAGATGCACCCTGCTGCTGCGCATGCGCCGCCGCGTCGACAAGGTCTTGCTCGCTCACGTACCCCTCTTCCACCACCTGATCGAAGGGGCCCCTCTCTTTCTGACGCGCATCGCTTAACTCGCGGGCAAGCATCTGGCAGATCAATGCCGCCCGCTTAAGATCGAGCGCGTCGAACGGCGGGTCTTCGTCAAACCCAAAAAGCTGCAAAACACCCAGCGGTATTGCACCTTTAATTGGTAAGGCAATTGCCGACCGAACCGGCCACCCTTGTGTCGCACACGAGCGCCTATCGAATCGAAGCTCAGGGTGAATGCTGCGAAGCTCCTCACTATCGGTGGCATCGGCAAGCACGACCGCGCGCTGGGTTGAGGCCACATGGTCGGCGAGGGAGGTCGCAGTTACTAAAACACGACTCTCATCACCGGCATTGGCTTGAGGGTCGACTCCGCAGTAAATCGCATCGAGCGTGCTGCCCTTCTCGACGCACTGATAAACAAGCAGCACGCGCACGCCTAGAAGCTTTCTCAGCACATCACCCACCGCATCTAAAGCGGGGGCGATTCGTTCAAATTGACGAATCACTTTGTAGATCGCTTTCAGCTCCGCTAAAAACGCGTGATCCGCAAGCCGCTTGTCTGCCCTTTCGCCTTGTAACACGCTTTCACTCCTGTAAGTCGACTAAGACCACCCTGCCCTCTACCGGCAAGGCGCGCTATACTGTTCTGCGCCGCTGTGGGTTGCATTGGCGAGGATTCCCGTATGCCTAAAATCGAAAGTAGCTGCATAAGAAGCCGCCTAAAAAGCCGCCTGAGAAGCCGCTTAAGAAACACGATTAATTTGGGCTTTGCAGCCTGCCTAGCGCTGCTTGGTCAGATTGCTTTCGGGCAAGCTAGCGCACAAATCTTTCTACCCAAACTTACCTCCTCGCAGGCGCTTTGGCTGGGCGAGAGGATTTTCGCTAACGAATGCGCTTCCAAACGCGAGTGCCTGACTAGCTGGAACGAAGGCGAAGACTTCCCCTCCCTCGGTATAGGCCACTTCATTTGGTATAGGCAGAATCAAGACGAAATTTTTACGGAAACTTTCCCTGACCTCCTAGTTCATCTCCATGAGATCGGCGTCACGCTTCCAAGCTGGCTACAACCCAGTCGTCCAACTGCAAATTCCGCGCAGCAAACAATGGGGTCTGCCATGAATGGCCTCGACCCAATGAACGACCGGCACAACCAAGAGTTTCGTGCAGGAAATTTCTCACAGAACGGAAAGGGACTTCCCGCCTATTCTGACGTCGACTCTCCATGGCAATCTCGCGCTGACTTTTACGCGAACATCGATAGCGCTCGCATGGAGGAGTTGAGGATGCTGCTCGCGACAACCCAGCGTGAGCAGGCTCAGTTTATTATCGCGAGGCTAGAGGGCAGCATCGGCGCGATAATCGCCCAGACGCCAGAACCAGAGAGAGCGCGCGTGAAATACCGAGCTGAAAGACTCGCACGCTGCCATTCGCCCGCAGGGCTCTACGCACTGATCGATTACGTACACTTTAAAGGGACGGGGCTCGCCGAGGGTGAGCGCTATGCCGGCCAAGGTTGGGGACTTCAGCAGGTACTCAACGCCATGGACGACAATTACGCGCCGTTAGAAAGCTTTGCGGCAGCTGCTAAGCAGACTCTCGCGCGAAGAGTAGCCAACGCTCCTAGCGATCGACGGGAGCAACGCTGGCTAAAAGGTTGGCATAACCGAATTGATACCTACTTGGCTACGGCGACCCTGCCAATGACCGAAAATACCTGTGACTAGCGACGCAGGAACAATCATTGACCTTTAGCTGTAATCGCTTACTCTTTGCAGCCGTGAGTTTCCGAATCAGATTAGTAGCAGAGCGCGTAAAATGACCCTCGAACGATCGAATATTGCTGCCATGCAGGGCTATGCGCCGGGCGAGCAGCCGCAAGACCCAAACACCATCAAGCTCAACACCAATGAGAATCCCTATCCACCTAGTCCGGAGGTAGTGGCTGCTCTCAAAAGTTTCGATGTCAAAAGCCTGAGGCGTTACCCAAATCCTGTTGCAAATGAATTCCGGCAAGTCGCAGCCGACCTTCACGGACTGTCCCTCGATAATATAATTCCGACAAACGGCGGAGACGAATTACTGCGCCTAATGCTTACTACTTTCGTCGCCGAAGGCGAGGTGGTGGCGACGACGAAACCGACGTATTCGCTCTATCCTGTCCTAGCCGCAATTCAGGATGCGACGCTTCGTGAAATCGACCTCGACGCACAGTGGAAACTCCCCAGCGATCTGATCCAACAGCTGCGTGAAATTAAGGCAAAGGTTTTCATTCTCGTCAATCCACATGCGCCGACGGGCAGCTTAGTGCCGAGCGCAACAATCGCCGAAATCGCCGAGAATTTTGAAGGCCTGCTCGTCGTCGACGAAGCCTATATCGACTTTGTCGATCCCGACCTCGAACACGACTGTGTGCCTCTAGTGCACCGCTTCGATAATTTGCTCATTCTGCGTACGATGAGCAAAGGGTATTCGCTCGCGGGCCTTCGCTTCGGCTATGGTCTCGCGGCCAAGAATCTTGCCGCACCGATGCTCTTTAAAACTCGAGATAGCTACAATACCGATGCGATTTCCCAGCGGCTCGCCGCCACCGCCCTCGCCTCCCAAGACTACGCGAAAAGCACTTGGGACAGAGTTAGGCAGAGCCGAGAGGAGGTATTCGCTGCACTCAGCGCACTAGGCCTCTCCTGTTTGGCCAGCCAAAGCAATTTTTTGCTGTGTACAATACCCGACTCTATCGGCGCGCCCCGTGCTTATGCGGCGCTAAAGCAGGAGGGAATCTTGGTACGTTACTTCGACCAGGATCGGCTGCGTGACAAACTGCGAATTTCGATTGGGACCCAAGAAGAAAACGAGCGGCTAGTTAACGCGCTAGCGAGGCTCTGTGAAGGCGGTTCAAGCGCACAGTAGGCTCTCTCGTGAAAGCCTTATTGAATGAGCGGTCAGAGGGCATGACAACGACGGAAATTTCAATGTCGCAGAATTTAAAGGGGGACAAAGAGACCCATGGGAGGGTCCATCCCTGTCCCACGTGCAAAAAACCGATGCGCCGAATCGACGGACGCATGGGACCTTTTTGGGGATGCAGCGATTTCCCGACATGTAGGACGACCCTTAACGAAGTCGACGGTCGGCCCAGCGCTGAGATCAACCCCGATTACCGCTGCCCCCTGTGCACGAGAAAACTCGTGCGCGCCGATAAAACGAAAGGTAAGTACTGGTTTTGTAGTGGCTACAACAAAGGTTGTAAAGTCACCCTCGATGACCACGAAGGCAGACCGAAAAAAGCGCATCGCTGCAAAAAATGCGGACAGCTACTCGTTAAGCGAGAAGGCAAGAACGGGGCTTTTTGGGGCTGCAGCAGCTACCCAGTGTGCACGGCAAGCTATACAGATATTGAGGGCAGACCCGCGTTATGATTTTCTCATTTTTAAAATTGCGGAAAAAAATCGCCGCTGCGTTAAGCGGAATACTCATAGGTGCAGGCAGCCTATGGGGTCTATCCATGTGGCAGGATATCCCGTTAATCGCGCTGGCAAGAGAACTTGGCGCTCTTGTCATACTCTTGATTGCAATACTCGGCGTTGCCGCGCTACTCGGTTTCTTGCTGAGCAAATTTCGTCGCTAGTGGCCCGTTAGTCAGTTCGCCCTCGACTAGCCACACTCTACTCCTAGCTTGGTCAAGTTTGGCGCAGTTTGGCATAGCCTGGCCCGATCACTTCCTGTGCCGACTTACTGCGGCCGACATCACCACTGCGTCTTCCCGTTCTGCTCCATCCTTACCAAAACCATCAGGATAATAGCCTTTGCGCTCTCCAATTCGCATAAATCCGAGGGATTCATACAGGGCGATTGCCGCGCTATTCGATCGCCTGACCTCCAAAAAGCAGGTCTCTGCGTCAAGCTTTTCGGCTTTTTCTAACAGCAGCTTGAAAAGCCGTTTACCCAAGCCACGCCTTTGAAATTTAGGTGCTACACAGAGAGTAAGGAGGTGGCATTCGCCGATAGCGACAGACATCACGCCGTGCGCAACAATCTGATTTTTGCTGGCGAGTACCCAACATTGATAGCCGGATCTCAGGCAATCGACAAATATCCGCTTACTCCATGGCGAAACATAAGCCGCCGCTTCGTTTTTAACGACGAGATCGAGGTCGCTCGACCTCATCGCGCGGGCGAAAAATTCGTTCTCTGGAGTGTTGGGTAGCATTGGGAGGGTGTACTTCCTAGTCTTTCGGCATGGCGCGCGCGTCGGTCACGATTGTTACAATCCTGCGTGATTCATACGCGTATACGCGCTATCACTGGCTGCAGATCGGCCCACACTTCGCGCTTCAGAGACGCTAAGGATAGCATCGCCGACAGGCTTGCCAGCAGCGTCTGCTTGTAAGGCATACTCTTGCCTATCTCTGCGATTAGCGGTTCGACAACGCCGCCAAAAACAATGAGTTCTTTGAAGCGATCGCCATCGTGACGCCGGCGGATGAATCCTGCCAACGCAGCCGCAGCTGCCTGATCGCTGCTCGAGAGTCCAAGATCGTTTTCTAGTGGCCAATTAAACGCCTCGTGGACAGGGCTCGCGCTGCCAGCTGCCGGATTTAGTTCGCAGGCAAGAAGGATCGCCGACAGCAGTTTTTTCGCCCGCGCCTTATCTTCCTCTCTCGCCACCGGCGGAATTTCGTAGAGTATCGCAACGTCCTCTGCAGCCACAAAATAACCAAGGTCAAAGCGTAAACTGGTGGTCACCGGTCCCGCTTCGTTGCTCCTCCCGCTCCCAAGTTCGCCCCCTGCCGCAGCATCCCGCGAAGGGAGACCATCGGCAGGCGCAGGTGCGGCGCCCACGGAGGCCGCTCTGGCGCGACCCTTGGTGGAGGTGTCGATAATGGGCCTGTCGGGATTTTTGCTACGAAAACGCGGTAGCTCTTGGCGCGATGAAGGCACACTCGAAGCCGTCGATTGCACTGGGCTCGTCGGAGCGCCGGGCATGAAAACTGGGGACTCAAGCAGCACGTCGGAGCGATCAGTTTCACTGGAAAGATTGTATTTCGGCGACGCTTTCGCGCCCGCCAAAGTAATGCGAGGGAAATAGACCTGCACGCCCATCGCGCGCAAATAGGCTTGTCGTCTCGCCTCTTCCATCTCTTTTAATCTGCTCTAATTAGTGTCAACCAAAGAAAAATGCTTTACCGCAGGCGCATGCCCAATTCTGTTGAGAACATAGGCGTTTTAGCGGGAATACTTGTAGGTCGTAACAATACCAGTTAGCCACCCTATCAACAACGCGATACACCCGAAGTATGCAACATTCAGAGATTTGAAGTAGCCGCCTTTTCGTGATTGAATCCGGCATGTTTTCTGCGTCTCGTCGCCATAATCGCCGAGCCAGTCTCTACCCTGAATTCACGACACCGATGAGGCAGTAGTAATGAGAGCAATACTTTGTAAATCACATGGACCGGCCGAAAATCTTTGCCTCGAGGTGGTCGACGATCTTATTCCTGCGGCAGACGAGGCGATAGTCGAAGTCTACTCGGCGGCACTCAATTTTCCCGACGGGCTTCAGATTCAGGGTAAATATCAATTTCAACCCGACATGCCTTTCACCCCGGGTTCAGAGGTAGGCGGCGTGATCATCGCGGCGGGTTCATCACTTTCAGGCTTCGCCGTTGGCGACAGAGTCATGGCGACACCCGGCATTGGCGGCCTCGCCGAGCAAGTGAGAGTAAAGGCCGAAGGCCTACGCAAAATTCCCGACAGCATGGATTTTAAGAGTGCTGCGAGCTTTGCCATGGTCTACACCACCTCTTACCACGCGCTTAAACAGCGGGCCAATTTGCAACCCGGCGAGACCCTCTTGGTGTTGGGCGCTAGCGGCGGTGTCGGCCTCGCCGCCGTTGAGCTTGGTAAACTCATGGGTGCGCGCGTCATCGCTGCCGCAAGTTCTGATGAAAAACTCGAATTCGTGAAAGCAGCACAACCTGATGAGCTGCTCAACTATGGCGACGGAGAGCTGAAAGAGAAGGTCAATGCGCTTACTGGCGGCAAAGGTGCCGATGTGATTTACGACCCCGTCGGAGGCGATTTATTCGATCAAAGTTGTCGCTGTATCGCTTGGAACGGGCGCCTACTTGTAGTCGGCTTCGCTAGCGGACGCATACCCGAATACAAGGCTAATCTGGCGCTACTCAAAGGTTCATCGATGGTGGGTGTCTTCTTGGGCAGATTCAGAAAAGAAGAACCCGCCGCCTACGAACAGAATTTCGCCGAACTTTTCAGCCTCTACGAACAGGGCAAACTTAAGCCAATCGTCACCGAATCGTTTGCGTTCGAAGACTATGTCGCCGCGTTCAACGTGTTCACCGAACGTAAAGTCATGGGCAAGGTGACGCTAGAAATAAAGACAGAAGTCTAGCTTGAGATCTATAGATAGACCAAGAAATAGACAAATAAACAGTGCGGCGCCGCAGATTACTCACGCGCCGTGACAATAATTCCAAATAGTATCCCAAGGCCAAAGCATGCTCAGCGACCAGCAAATCAAGGAAGATCTAGAAAGACTCAAAGACATAGCCATTGCAACGAAAGCAAAGGGAAGCATTTACGAAACCCATACCGAGAACGTGATGGGCGTTGAACTCGACGTATTCAGCAATATTCCCGCCAACCTTGGCGAATACTACGCACAGGCTAGTAATTTCAAAGACGAATGCTTTCTCGTCTATCAAGATGAGCGACTTACCTTCGGTGAATGTTTAACGCTCTCTCGCCGCTTCGCGCGCGCTTTGGTCGAAAAATACAACATCGATAAAGGAGACCGCGTTGCCATCTGCGCGCGCAATTCCCCAGAATGGTGTCTCGCCTTTATGGCAATTACGCAAATCGGCGCCATTGCCGTGCCAATGAATTCTTGGTGGCAGGGGCGTGAAATCGAGTATGGTCTCACGGACAGTGGCAGCAAACTCGTTATCGCGGATCCGCCGCGCCTCGCGCAGATGCAAGACGCATTGACGCGCCTAGGTATCGATGCGGTTATAGCGAAACCCGAAGACGTGTCGCATTACCCAGAATTCTACTCAGTTGCCAGCAGTTTCGAACCCTACACGGAGGCCGAAATTGCGGGCTTCAATGTGGCGCCAGACGACCGCGCCACAATTCTCTATACCTCTGGTTCCACCGGCAACCCGAAAGGCGTGTTATCAAGTCATCGCAACACCTTGAGCGCGCTTTACACGTGGAATTTCGTAAAAGACATAACCGAAACACTGCGCCCTGAATTAGTCGATGAGAATCCTGAGTTTCAGCCCGCGCTACTAGCTAATGTGCCGCTTTTCCACTGTACGGGTAGCCACGCTCAGTTCCTTGCAAGTTTCTTGTATGCGCGCAAATTTGTCATGATGTTTAAGTGGGACCCAGAGGTCGCGCTTGAGTTAATCGAAAAGGAGCGCATCTCAATTCTGCATGGCGTGCCCACCATGGCCTGGGAGGTAATGCAGTCAGAGAAATTCGCGACTACCGACCTCTCGAGCCTTCGCAGTGTGCAGGCAGGCGGCGCGCCGCGCCCCCCCGAGCATCTCAATCTAATCACGAAGAAATTTCCTGAAAAAGCGGTTCCGGGTCTAGGCTACGGCCTGACCGAGACCAACGCGATAGGCGCGATCATCTCAGGACCATTCTATCTCGCGCGCCCGAATAGCACGGGTCGACCCACCCCGCCGGTTACAAGCGTGCGCATAGTTGACGAGGCTGGAAACGAACTCCCTGCAGGCGGTATCGGCGAGGTCTGCATCAAAGGGCCTACCGTGATGCATGGATACTGGAATCAACCCGAGGCAACTGCCGAGGTAATTAAAGACGGCTGGTTCCACACTGGCGATATAGGGATGCTAGATGAACTCGGATTTCTAATCCTACTCGACAGGGCGAAGGATATCGTGATTCGAGGCGGTGAGAACATCGGTTGCGCAGAAGTTGAGTACGCGATTGCCGAGCACCCCAAGGTGAGCGAGGTCTCAGTTTACGGCATCCCTGACACGCGACTCGGCGAGGTGCCCTGCGCCACGGTGATGCTGAAGAAAAACGAAGTGCTCGAGGAAGCAGAGATTCGCGCGTTCTTACGGGATCGCCTCGCCGCATTTAAAGTGCCCGCTCGATTCTACTTTCAGCATGAACAGCTGCCGCGTATCGCGACAGGAAAAATCGCGAAGAAAGAGCTACGCGCGCAAACTATCGCGCTGTTAGAGTCAGCATAATCGGCTATAAGCCAAACCCAAAACAGATCCAAGACGGAGACAAAACAGACCCAAAAATCGACCCAAAATAATACTCGACTGGCACCTAAACCTTGATTAGAATCCGCCGAAATTGGTATGCCACTTTGATCCTTATCTCTTCAGAGAAGCGTATACCGAGACGATAGTAACAGTAGTAGTGAAGCGTTCACTTTAAGTCAAACTTTTGATTGTGAGGGTGCCATGAAAGAAGAAGATTGGGACAGCGAGGCAGACGACGAAGTCGAGTCTTTTGACTCTACCGATGAAAGCGCCGAGTTAGAGGCCGATGAGGATTCCGACGCGACGCTTTCGACTAAAAAACTGAAGCCGGGTGTGACGGATCTCAGGCGAAAGATAGAGGACCGACTCGAGAGCAAGCGCCTACGTGAGGCATTTGATTTCGACGATGACTTCGACTTCGACGATGATTTTGACGAGCCACTAGGCCGTCTAGGCTAGCCTGCCAGAGGCCAAGCCAGTAGCAATAAAGGTATAGCTGCCGCGACGATTACCACTTCGAGTGGTAATCCGACGCGCCAATAGTCACCGAACTCATACCCGCCGGGCCCCATAATCAACGCGTTGTTCTGATGCCCGATAGGCGTCAAAAACGCACACGATGCGCCAATTGCCACGGCCATCAGAAAGGTATCGGGATTGAGTCCTAGAGTCGTCGCAATATTGTAGGCAATTGGTGCCATTAAGATCGCAGTCGCTGCGTTATTGAGAACATCAGACACCGTCATTGTGACGACGAGGATGAGAGTCAGTAGGATGACTGGCGAATACTCCCCTGCCACTCCCAAAATTCCCCCAACCAAAACCTGGGTAGCTCCCGTTGTTTCAAGCGCGGTTCCCAATGGAATGAGCGCGCCAAGAAGCACCACCACAGGCCAATCCACACCGTCATAGAGCTCTCTAATAGGAACGATAGAACGGAGCGCCATCGCGACACAGGCAAGCCCAAGCGCGAGCTGAATCGACACAAGTCCAATCGCGGTCACAGCGATCGCCGCGACGAAGATAAGGAGTGCCGGCAAGGAGTTCTCACCGCGTTTGAGATCTAGCGAGCGCGTGGCAAGCGGATAGCAGGCGAGTTTTACGATAGCTTCCTGCAGCGCTTCTTCCTCACCGTGCAGCAGCAGCACATCACCAACGCGGATAGTAAAGTCGCGCAATCGGCTGCGATGGGGCGTCCCCGAGCGAGACGCCGCAAGCAGATTTACCCCATAGCGCCGATTAAACCTAACCTCGGCAGGTGTTCGCCCTACGAGAGATGATCTTGGGGTAACAACTATTTCTAGCATTTGAGAGTCGGCCGAGTGCATCAATTCACGCGTCGAATTTTCGGCGCTCACTAACGCAATCTTATGCTCTGTGGTGAAGCCGTCTATGTCCTCCTGCGACCCCTGTAGTACAAGAATATCGCCTACTCTCAGCAGCTGTCGCCTGTTTACAACGGGCGAAACCTGTCGCCAGCTCTGCAGAGTAACGAGATCCATCTTCTGTGCTTCAAGTGCGTCTTTTAAGTCGCCGACGGGTTGGCCAACAAAATCACTGTCATCAGCAACCTTTGCTTCGAATAGATAGCGCTCTATATCGAAGCCTTCATTGCCGGAGGCTTGTTTTCTTATTTTCACGAGCTTCGAGCCAAACACGAGCATAAACAGAATGCCTGCAATTGCGACCCCGCCGCCGACCGGCGCAAAATCAAACATGGTAAACGCTTGTCCCGTAACCTCTTCACGGTAGTTCGCAATCAGAATGTTCGGCGGGGTTCCGATCAGGGTTACTAGCCCACCCAATATCGACCCGAACGACAGCGGCATGAGCACGCTTGCCGGGGACCGCCCCGCCTTATTGGTCGATTGAATAGCTATAGGCATCAGCAGCGCGAGCGCACCGACGTTGTTCATGAACATAGAGAGAAACGCGGCGATAAACGACAGCACCGCGATGTGGAGCGAGGGTCGCGATGACAGGGGCTCAATCGCGCTAGTCACGAATTCGACAGCCCCGGAGCGTGACAGCCCAAAGCTGATAATGAGCACGAGAACTACGGTGATCGTCGCTGGATTACCGAAGCCTGCGAACAATTGCGATTGCGGCACCAAACCGAACAGCGCGGCAATAAAAAGCGCACCGAGGGCGACCACATCATAGCGCCAACGCCCCCATACCAGCAGTATCAGCAAGCCGATCAACACGAGCATTAGTTGTAACTGATCGAGCGTTTCGGCGTCGAACATGCGAACTCCGCGGTTAGATTATTTCAAAATCAAGCACATTCAGTCCGCTAATTTCCGCGCATAGCTTATCGCCTTTGACCGTCGCCGCAACACCGGCCGGCGTGCCGGTATAGATTATGTCGCCAGCCCTTAGCTCAAACAGCATCGACAGCTGCTGGATTATCTCAGCAACATGCCAAATCATTTGCCCAAGGGTTGCCGTTTGCCGCACCTCACCGTTTACGGTAAGACTGATGACGGTATCAGTCGACGGCGAGAAATCCGCCGTGGTTGTAAGAGCCGAAAGCGGTGCCGACTGATCAAAGCCTTTCGCAGTATCCCATGGACGACCGTGCTTTTTCGCAATTGCTTGCAAATCGCGACGGGTAAAATCGATACCCACTCCATAGCCAAACACACAGGCGGCAGCCTCCGCCATCGACAGATCACACCCACCGCCTGCAAGCGCTACAACTAACTCGACTTCATGATGCAGGTCGGTTGTGGCCTGGGGATAACGAACCGGCGCACCGTCAGTGACGAGTGCCGACGCAGGCTTCGAGAAGAAAACAGGAGGCTCGGACTTAGGGTCACCACCCATCTCGGCAACGTGATCGGCATAGTTTCGGCCGACGCAATAAACGCGGTGTACGGGAAAACGCGCGGCTAAACCGACAACGGGAACAGAGACTTGGGGGGGGGGCGAAAAAACGTAATCCATTAATTTATTCCACGCAGCCGAGCGCGAGGCCCGGCGCTACTTGTTGATTCTCAAACACAGTAAGCTGCGCGCGACTTTCTATCGCGGCGAGCGAGGTGAGCGACTCGCAAAAATGTCGATGACTTTGCGTTGACGACGGGAAGGCAAAGGCCGCGTAGCGTCCGTCGAGCACGGCAATTTTGAAAAACCCTTGTTCTTCAGTCTCCGTCGCAGGCAGTGGTCCGGATACTACAAAAACCGCCGCACTACGGCCATCAGAACTCGCTATCTGCCGGGCTGCCAATTCGTTGAGCGTTTGATCTAGAAGAGACCAAGGCCCCAGTCTTAAATCGCTAGGCAACCGCGCCCTGTTCGATAGCAGATTCAACTCATCCCAAAAAGGCGTTGCGGAAAAGCTCGTCATCGGCGCGAGCCTCCCCTGTTCGGCTGCGAGCAGCGTGACCTCGGTGAGGCGGTAGTCGCGGTCTTGAGAATCGGTTAAATCAGGCTGTTGCAGCCTCATCTGCGCATTGGCGGCGAGTTGTTGTTCACGCGAACCGGCGAGCAACGACTCGGCTACCCACTCACGAGGAAGAAGAGACGCAACCCCAATCCCCTCACCTAAAACGCGGTAGGCGACCCACCGTGGCAGCTGCCCGTCACCCATAGAGTCGATCTGAGACGCGAAAAGCTGGCGCACGACAATCTCGTCTTTCGCGTCATCGCCATGCCAAACGGGACACGAGCCATCGAGGCAATGGACGATGATAGGTTCTGGCTCTGCGGCAACAACGCCACTGCTCAGAACAAACAAGAGAAGCGCGAGCTGCCTCACTGAACGTCACCCCATCGGATAAGGAATGAGTTTATGCACTTCATCGCACTGTTTCATCACTTCGTCCGATAATGTTACATCGAGTGCCGCGAGAGACTCCTCGAGCTGCGCAGCCGTGCGTGCACCGATTATCGTCGAGGCGACAAAATCGAAATTCATGCTCCATGCTGTTGCGAGCGTGACTGGCGACATGCCCGCCTCTTTCGCTATCTCGAGATATTTAGCAGTAGCCGCAAGCGTACCCTCATTGACGAACCTATCCGCCATCGCCCGCTGACGGGGGTTGTCGTGATAATGATAATCACCGAAGCGACAGCCTTTTGGTACCTCAGGCACATTATATTTGCCGCTGAGCACGCCACCGCCTATCGGCGAATAGGGCAACAAAGAGACGTTTTCTTTACGACATGCGTCGGCTAATTCATCCAAGAAACGTCTGTGCAGCAATGAGAAATTATTCTGTATCGATTGGAATTTGGCATACCCCTCATAAGACGCAATAGTGTTCGCCTTGGTGAGACCGTAGGTAGTCTCATTCGATGTGCCGAGGTATCTGACCTTTCCGGCCTGAACTAGGCGATCGAGTGCGTCCATCGACTCTTCGATTGGCACGATCGGATCCGGCCAGTGCACTTGATAGAGATCGATATAATCGGTGCCGAGTCGACGCAAACTACCTTCGATTGCTGTCTCGATATGAAACCGATCGATGGCAGTCATACCATGTCGAACCGGCGGCACAAACCATCCCGCTGCCGCACCGGCAACCTTGGTCGCCACTATCAGCGAATCGCGCGGTTTTGTCTGAATCCATTCCCCAAAAATCTTCTCGGTAACACCAACGGTTTCCGCATTCGGCGGCACGGGATAGACCTCGGCGGTGTCGAAAAAATTGATGCCGCGATCGAATGCTGTGTCGAGAATTTTAAATGACTCTTTCTTGTCGCTCCAACTGCCAAAGCTCATTGTCCCCATGCAGATAGGTGTGACGCGAAGGCCACTCTTGCCGATGTAACGGTATTCCATAGTGTCGTCCTTTATTCTTTTCTGTAATTTAAATCGCGAGGCCGAGGCGTTAATCGCACTGATCACCGAGGTAGCCGCCACCTCCACAATAGCCGGCATCTTGTATCTGAATGGCCAGGCCATCGGGGTCGCTGAAGTAGACTTCCGGCGTTCCGCCCTCTGCGCCTCCCCTGTTAGGCTGTCGCAGACTCACCCAATGGGTCAGTGGACGCGGTGGCCGCTGTCCGTCACTCGGCGCTAGGCCGTAGGCCGTCAAGCGAGCCCGCATAGCTTCGACATCGAATTCAGCCACGCTAAGACTGACGTGATCGGTGCGGCCCACAGCAGTAGGCGCAGCACTATCAGTGCCGCCGACATACATCAGAAACTGCAGCCCATCGCCAAGACTCACAGTCGGCGAGCTTGCGCCTTGATAGGCGAGTATACCGAGCCCAAACCCTTCGAAAAACAAACGATTTGCGCGCTCGTAATTAGCGACAAAATTGGTGAAATGATTTATGCCCAGCGCCGCAAGCAATCCTTCGGAGGAGACTATAGAAGGGCAAGCGCCGCAGTCCTCTGTCGACATCACGCGGAACACGATACCTTCAGCATCGGCGAAGAACAGCGCGTCTTGTCCCCAGCTTTCGTCAATCCAGAATCGCATGGCGCGATCCAAGGGCTCTGGGTCTTGCCCCGCGGTGAGTGTAAAACCAAGCTGCGTTAACACATCACCGACGGCGCGCTTATCGAAATCGCGGACTCCCAGACCAATCCAAGCAAACCCCAGCGGCTCGTCTTCCTCAGCCTCGAAGAGCACGAAATGCCTCTTGCCCTGACCCACCGAATAGGTTGCCCGTTTGGCATCAAGCACGGGCGCCGTGCCAAAGACATCGCTGTAGAACCGAACAGATTGCTCGATGTTGCTCACGCGCAGGGCAAACGCCTGATAACCCGCAAGGGCGAATGCGGGGGATTTATTTTGCGACTGAGCGTGTGCCGTATTCGTATTTAACACGACAACGAAGATCAGGCAGAGGAGATGCAGTGGCACCTTAACTCGTCCTAAGAGATTACTCATCAGCCTTCCTCATGCCGTGCCGTGCTATTCATCATTGCGCGATCATTGAGGCACCTGCTCGATCGCCCCACCCTCGTTCTTCCAAGCCTCCATGCCGCCGTGCATGTGAGCGACACCGTCGGCACCCATTTTTTTAAGCGTTTGCGCAGCAAGCGCCGAACGCCAGCCTTTGTTGCAGTAAAGTATTAGCCTGTCTACCTCGTCGAACTCGCGTCGGTAGTAAGGACTCTCGGGATCAACCCAAAATTCGAGCATGCCTCGAGGCACGTGCAACGAACCGGCAATGCGCCCCTCTCTTTTCACTTCGCGTATGTCTCGCAAGTCGACGAGCAGTAAGTTGCCAGTTGCCGAATCAAGCGCTGATCGAACCTGCCCAGGACTCAAGACTTCGATCTCTTCTTCAGCTTCGGCAACAAGGTCTCGAAAGCCTTTCGTCAGTTTATTCATAGCGCAGCTATCCTTTCATCCTCACAAGCGTTCGATGCGTAACGTTACAGGCAATTACAAAGCCTGCGTGTTTAACATCGCAGAATTTAGCTTTCTCAGTCCGAGTCCCAGAGCCAGAGCACCCCCTGCTATCGCAAGCAGAATAAGCTGACTGATTCCGAACAACCCGCCCGCGGGGAGCGCCAAGGTGATGCCCGCGAGGCCGATAAAACTCCGGACTACCCAGCTTAACGCACCGCGGCCCAAATCACCCAGTCCGATTAAATAGCCCTGCAAGGCCGCAGAGACCAAGGCTACACCCACTAGCGCAGTCGACAGTGCCTGAAGATTCTCAAGCCACGATCCCTGCAATAACAGCGCTGGGTTAAACACGAAGAAGAACGGCACAAAGTAAATAATTGCGCCAAGTCGCATGGCTTCGAAACCTGCACGCATCGGTGACACTTGCGCGACCGAAGCCGCAGCAAAGGCTGCCAGCGCAACAGGTGGCGTAATGAAACTTAGCATGCCCCAGTACATAACAAACATATGGCTTGCGAGAGGATCTAGTCCCGAATTTGTTAATGCAGGAACCAACACGATGGCGAGGAAGATATACGCAGCCGTCACCGTCATACCGATACCCAAAATAAAACTCGTCAGTGCGCCCATGAGCAGAAGAACAAGCACATTGTCGCCGGCTAAATAGACGAGATCATTCGCAATCGTGCCGGCAATGCCTGTAACTGCCAACCCACCGATAATGAGACCAATGGCGGCGAGAATACCCGCGAGCTCGGCCAGCAGTTTACCCATCGTCGCGACTAACTCGAGTAGCTTATTAACATCGAGTCTGTGTTTGGTGAACTGGTTAATCACGAGTAGCAGCGCGGTGGCATAGAACGGCGCGACGGCTTCTCGCTGCATAAAGACAAGCATCCAAATTAGCGCGGCAAACACGGCGATAAAATACCAGCCATCGCGAAACACGGCGCCCACCTTCGGCAGCTCTTCTTTCGGCAAGCCCTGCAGGTTATCGCGAGCCGCGTGGGCATCGATCTGCATGAAGAGTCCGAAAAAATACAGAAGCGAAGGAACGATCGCGGCGATCGCAACTGTGACGTAACTAATATTGAGAAAGCTGGCCATGACAAACGCCGTCGCACCCATAATCGGCGGCATCAAAACGCCTCCGGTCGAGGCGCACGCCTCCACGCCAGCGGCATATTCGCGCGTGAAACCAATGCGCTGCATCGCCGGTATCGATAGCGGACCGGTGGTGAGTACATTACTAATAGGCCCGCCGCTCATCGACCCCATTAAACCGCTGGAAAAAATAGATACCTTAGCGGGACCTCCGCGCTTGTGCCCAAGTAGCGCGAAAGCGAGATTGATGAAAAAGGGCCCGCCGCCTGTGTATTGCAGCGAAACCCCAAAAACCAGAAAGCCAAAGACGAGCTGGGCGAATACCTGCATTGGAATACCGAACAGGCTCTCTTCACCCATCACATGAAACATCGCAACGTCTTGCACGGGAATGCTTAGCGCGGCCATCACGTCAGGCAGCGTGTCGGCGAATGTGGGGTAGAGCGAAAACACGGCGACGATCACAAATACAGGCCAACCACCGGCGCGCCTACCTGCCTCCATGACAATGACCCAAGTTACTAAGGCCAGCCAAACACCAATCGGCGGCGCCGCATATTCCCATGCCTCGAGCACGATACGCTCGGCATAGAAAGCGAAGTACGAGAACACGCAGGCTATCACCAGCATGATAACGACGTCGTACCAAGGCACGTGTGTTGGGCTGTGTTTAGTCGCTGGAAATGTGACAAAAACCATACTCAACATGACGCCGGTGATCAGATACATATACCGGCTGTCGAGCAGCACATAGCCAACGAAAAATCCTAAATTGAATACCTGATTTATCGCGAGCAAAATCGACGCGCCGGTCAGGATCGCCATCACCGTGCGCCAGCGAGCAGAGAGCGCCCTGTAGCGAATGCTGGGTGCCGGTGCATCGGCTTTCAAGCCAATACCGCTGCCGAGTCTAGAAGAGTCGCCCTGTTGATGTGCCTGTTTCTTGTCGCTCATATTTTATTGTTCACTCTTAACTTCTTATTCTTCGCTCTTCATTCCTGTCCCTAAAAAATAGAAGTGACAAGATTCAGCGCTGGATGTAACGAATGCCCGTTAGAGACTGTCGGCAAGCGTCACAAGTCCCTCTGCTTCGAGCGCTTCGAGGCGAGCGGCGAGCCACGCCTTTTCGAAGTCACTGTAGTCGTCTGGTGCAGTGGGTAAGAATGCATCCCACGCCCGTTTCAGCACAGCTTGTCGGTAGAGGTTCTTCTCATTCTGAGCAGCGGCTTCGGGTGTCCATTCACCGCTTTCTTTAAAGTAGCGAATCGCGCCTTCGTGAAAAGGCAAAAACGCTTGCTCCAACTTCTGCCGCGCGAATGTCCACCCCATCGCGCCGGGCGCACTGTCTTTATATTCTTCGTAGTGGCGATGCATGATCTTGACGGTGCTGTACACCATCGCCTCTTCTGACGTATCCAGACCCACTAGCAATGGATAGGCCGAGGTAAACACCTCGAGCCCCTCCGCAGGCAGTGTCGGCCCTTCGTAAGCAATATGCGGCACATACCAAGGAAGGCGCTGGCGCACGCGTGCGATCGCTTCGGCATCGTTGTGTGGCAGAGCGGGGAATTTTAATCCACGCGGCGAGGCTTCGACGCGCAAAAAAGGCGGTGAGTTGCAGGCGCCGCCGGCGGCATCCGCACGATTGTTCAGTATTGCATCGATTGACGCGTTGTAGCCGCCCACTTCGACTCGAATGACGTCATCCCAAGTCAAATTTGCATAGGAGAGCAAGGCAGCCGTCGCGTTATTGAGTGACGGCGCGCCCTGCACGAACGTTACCCGCTTACCCTTGAGATCAGCTACGCCGTTGATATTGGCATCCGCGGCAGTGGCGAAGGTAAAAGAGCAGCTATCGGAAAAGTTTGAGAGTAACGCGCGTACCGGCTGTGGCCCCCAAATCTTTGAGGCAAAGTTAAGAATTCCCTCTTGCGCATAGACCGCCTCAGACCCGCCAGCAGAGAAATGCACGCGCCCCGCTCGCAGCGTTGCGAGGCGAGATACATCATTGCGACCAGGAATCACTCGCAGGTTTACGCCATAGGTGCGCTGCAAAATATTGCCAAGCGCCACTGCCTGACTGTATCCGCCAGTGCCTGTTGGGTAGGCAGACCATGCCATCGTGCGGGGTAATTCGATTCCCGATTGTGCAGGCACCGAGCCTACGCTCGCTGCGAGGGCGCTGCCGATCGAGATAAGCGAGGCTACTGCGAATCGTAAAAGAAAAGCATAATTGGTGACCAAGGAAAAAATGCGAGCAGTCATCGGGCGACTCGTCTCCTTTAGAGTTAGATCCTACACAAATCTGAAAAAGATCTGACGTATCAGACATAGTAATCGAGGACCCGAAAGCCCTAATAAAGCGCCCAAAGCAGGCACGTCAAACTCGTTCGAGCATAACCTAGCCCCTGTAACATTGCTACATACCCCTCACCGAAGCAGAACCCTCACGCCCGCCTTGGCCCTTCGCCGGAAGGCATTATTAAAGGCTATCTCGCTGGCGATTTTGCACTCTAAAAATTACTCTCTATCGCGCGTTGCGAACTCTCTATGAAT